>NZ_JASGBV010000142.1:0-1246 GCF_030053245.1 Stenotrophomonas sp. RS-48 | reverse complement strand
TGTGGCGCCGGGCGATGCCCGGCGGCCCGGGCCATCAACCGGCCAGCATGCCCTGCCCGCGCGCGCGCGGCGCCAGGGCCGCGTGCATCACGGCCAGGTGCATCACCACCGCCAGTTCCGGCGCGTGGCGGTCATCGCCCGCCCGCCACTGCTGGGCGAGCTGGGCTGCATCGGCCGGCAGCAGGGCCAGCAGCTGCGTATCGTCGAGGGCATCGGCTGCACCCTGCAGCTGGCGCGCCAGCTGCCGCGACTGCCACACGTGAACGCCGATGCTGAGGCTGGCCAATGTCATCAAGGTCAGCGCCAGGCCGTGCTCGAACCACTGCGCCAGCACGTCCGGCCCCCACAGCAACGCCGCCAGTACCGCCAGCGCCGGCAGCCGCCAGCCCAGCCAATGGGTGCGCCCACGCTGCGGCCAATGCACCACCACTGCGCTGGCGACCAGCGCCACCGCTGCGGTGGCCGGCAGTTCGGTCAGCCAGGTCGCCGCCAGCAGCACCGCCAGCAGCGCCCAGACCCAACCGGGAGGCAACGCCCGTCGCTGATAGTCGGCCCCGACCGGGCCCACCAGCTGGCGCAGGCTGCGCTGTTGCATCGCGTCGGTCACCCACAGTCTCCCGTTTCTGTCCTGCCCTGGATGGTCACGACCAGTGTGTCGCAAATCCGTGCCGGAGACGTTAGCAATCCGCTATGACACAGGCAGTACAACATGTTGCGGATTGACCGGCCGCGCGAGGTGACTGTTCAGCTGTTTTGCCGTAGCATGACAACCGTTGGGCAGGCCCTGCCCGTGGTGACACGGAATCGGCCCTGTACCTTGCAGCACTGTAGAAACCGGGGGTGCATTGGTTTCGACGGGGGTTGTGAAGTCGCCTGGCGCATGCCGAGGGGGTAGCTTTCCTCGTAAATCCAGCTGCAAAACTCTAGTTGCCAACGACGACAACTACGCTCTGGCCGCTTAAGGCCTAAGCCTCGAAACCGCTTGTGTCCATGCTCGCGGTGTAGAGTCACTATCATGGAATCGCGCTGGACGGCTGCCTGTCAGTCCGGCACTAGAACACAACAGGCTGGTTCCCGGATGCGCTTTGCACGCCGTGCTGTTCGGGGACGAGATTCAACGGCGAGCTAAGCATGTAGTGCTGGGGATGGAGTGCCTTCGGACGGCGGTTCAATTCCGCCCACCTCCACCAACGAGCGGTCCGCCCAGGACCGGAGAAGCCCGGAAATCCCCGCATCACAAGGGTTT
>NZ_JASGBV010000141.1:0-1709 GCF_030053245.1 Stenotrophomonas sp. RS-48 | reverse complement strand
GGTGATCCTCACCGATGGCAACGGCGATCCGATCGGGCAGGCTATCGCCGATGGCAGCGGCAACTGGAGCTTCACTCCTGGAGCGCCGCTGCCCGATGGCACCGTGATCAACGCGGTGGCCCAGGATGCGGCGGGCAACAACAGCGGCCCGGCCACCACCACGGTGGACGCCGTGGCGCCGCCGGCGCCGCTGCTCAGCGTGAGTGCTGACGGTGCGCTGCTGAGCGGCACGGCCGAGCCCAACAGCCAGGTCCGGATTGTGGTCAATGGAGACACCGCGAATCCGATCACCGTCAATGTGGATGGCAGCGGCAACTTCAGCCTGCCGTTCGCACCACCGTTGATTGCCGGCGAGCTGATCTCTGCGGTCGCGATCGATCTGGCGGGCAATACCAGCGGTCCGGCGACGATCAATGCCCCCGATCTTGCGCCACCGGACATCAGCGTGCCGGAGGCCGCCGACACGTGGATCAATGCTGCGGAAATCGGCGACGGCATCCAGGTCGACGTGACCGTTCGCCCGACGATGCAGGTCGGGCAGGTCATCACCGTCAGGTTCGCGGGCCAGAACGGCTACGAGGCCGATGTCAGCCACACCCTGACCGCTGCGGACATCGCGGCCGGTTCGGTGACCGTGACCTTGACGCCGCCCGCTGGCATGGGGCCGTTCCCGGAAGGCGCATCGACCATCACCGCCGAAGTCGCCGGTGGCACCGCATCGGCGCCGGAAGCCTTCACCATCGATACGGTTCCACCCGCAACCCCGGTGCTGTCGCTGGTCGGCAATCTGCTGACCATTTCCGCCGAACCCGGCACCGAGTTGACGGTCACGCTGACGGTAGGAGGTGTGACGGCCACGGCGACGGTCACCGCCGACAACAGTGGCCTGGCGTCGCTGAACCTGCTCACCGATCTGGATATCGACTTCACCTGGGATCAGCTGCTCAACGCACAGGTGTCGGTCGTGGGCAGTGATCCGGCTGGCAATCCGAGCAACGTGGCCAGCATCGGCATCGGCACCAGCATCGAACAGCCGGTCACCATCGGCAACTTCGGGGTGGACGTCAGCCTCAATCCTCTCAGTCCGCGCTTTGGCTTCAGTGGCACCACCGAGCCGGATTCGAGCGTTGTGATCCGGGTGATCACGCCCGCGCTGAACGTCGAGCTGCTGCCGATCCAGGCCGATTCCTCCGGCAACTTCTCGCTGAACCTGCTCAGTCCGACCATCCTCAGCCAGCTCGGGTTGAACATCACCGATATCCTCAACCTTGGGTCGCAGATATCCTTCAATCTGGTATCTACCGATTCCAACGGCAACGACAGCGCTGCCTACGGCGTCACGCTGAGTCCGAACGGCCTGTCGTTGAACATCGGTCAGATCGATGTCAACGGTACATCCGGGAATGACGTACTGTCCGGCGCCAACGGCAGTTCCGAGCACATCAACGGCGGCGATGGCAGCGATCTGATCTTCAACGTCGGCAGCGGCGATCACGTGGTCGCCGGCAACGGCGACGACGCGATCCAGATCACCGCCACCAACTTCGTCAGCATCGATGGAGGGGCTGGATTCGACACCCTGATCCTGGCCAATGGCATCGACCTGGACTACAACTCGGCCGGTGTGGGCACGCTCAGCAACATCGAGCGCATCGATCTGGGCACGGGAGATTCGGGCAGCGTGCTCACCCTCACTGCGGCGGAAGTGG
>NZ_JASGBV010000140.1:0-2924 GCF_030053245.1 Stenotrophomonas sp. RS-48 | reverse complement strand
GATCAGCTGGAAGCTGGAGAACAGCACCAGCAGCACCAGGGCTGCCACCACCCAGCGGACGATGCCGCCAGGATCCAGGTATCGCCACCGCCGTCGGCCTCCCGCCCGCGCTGGCCACTGACCGGCGCCGGCAGCGACTCGCCGTCGATCAGCCCGACCAGTACGGCGGTGGCATCGGTGATGCCGCCGGCGTAGTCGCCACTGCGGAAGCGTGGCACCAGATATTCCTGGATGACGCGGTTGGCGATGGCATCGGGGATGGCGCCTTCAAGACCATAGCCCGGCTCGATGCGCACACGCCGGTCATCCTTGGCCACCACCAGCAGCACGCCGTCATCCACACCCTTGCGGCCGATCTGCCACTGGTCGAAGACCCGCGTCGTGTACTGCGCGATGTCCTCCGGCTGCGTCGTGGGCACCACCAGCACCTGCAGCTGGCTGCCCTTGCGCTGTTGCAGGTCCAGCGCCTGCTGCACCAGCGCCTGCTTCTGCGCGGCGTCCAGCGTGCCGGTGGTGTCGACCACCGGCGAGTCCAGCGCGGGGATGGGCGCCAGCGACTGTGCGTGGCCGGCCAGCGGCAGCCACAGCAGCATGACCAGCAGTGCCGTCGCCAGACGCATGGCTCAATGGCCCGGCTGCGGTGCCGGCTGCTGCTGCGGCGCGTTGCCGAAATCGACGGCCGGTGCGTTGGAGATCTGCGCTTCGTTGTCCACGGTGAAGTTCGGCTTGGTCTTGTAGCCGAACAGCTTTGCGGTGATCACCTGCGGGAACGAGCGGATGTAGGTGTTGTAGTCCTGCACCTGCTGGATGTAACGACCACGCGCAACCGTGATCCGGTTTTCGGTGCCTTCCAGCTGGGCCTGCAGGTCGCGGAAGTTCTGGTCGGACTTCAGTACCGGATAGTTCTCGGTCACCACCAGCAGCCGCGACAGCGCGCTACCCAGTTCGCCCTGGGCCTGCTGGAACTGCTTGAGCGAGGCTTCGTCATCGGCGTTGACGTTGATCTGGCCGACACGCGAGCGGGCGTTGGTGACTTCGGTCAGCACGCGCTCTTCCTGGCTGGCGAAGCCCTTCACGGTCTGTACCAGGTTGGGCACGAGGTCGGCACGGCGCTTGTACTGGTTGAGCACTTCGGACCAGCTGGCCTTGACCGCTTCATCCTTCTGCTGGATCGCGTTGTAGCCGCAGCCGGACAGCAGGGAGGCCAGCAGCATCAGGGGCAGGACACGGGTGAACAGGCGCATGGCGGAGGTTCCGGGTGGGCTTGGCGCCGAGCATGCCATGGTTCGGGTGAAAGACCGGCCATCGGGCGCCGCCCCCTCCGCGGTGGCCATGCTCAGGGATCGCCTGAGTAGTCCGGGCGGGTGGGCATGGCGGGGGACGCCGTGAATCCGTCCCGGGAGGCTTATCCGCGCCATCCATGGCGCGGATACCCCCGCCACGCCCACCCGCCCGGCCTCATACGGTTTCCTGCGCACCGCGGGAAGATCAAAAGAAAAAAATCAAAAGCAAAAGCCGGTTCTTCAGGCATTCGTGTCGACCAAGGTCGACACCTACCAGAGCGGAACGCCGTTGCGACAGATCGCGGGAATGGGCCGGGCCCCGCAGGGGTACTTACAGCGTCCCCCTCAACCGGACCCACCCCGCCAACCCACGGAATGCAGGCCTTTGCCGTTGACGTTGACGTTGATTCGGCGGGTGCAGGGCTGCAAGCCCTGCCGGAATCCAACACCCCTCAGCAGGCTTCGGCCACCGCAGTGCGACCGCGCCCCAGCCACGCCAGCAGCAGGCCCGATGCCGCCAGCAGGCCACCGGCCACCGGGATCGCGGCGTAGCCCAGGCCCGAGCTGATCACCGCACCGCCGAGCGCCGCACCCACGGCATTGCCCAGGTTGAACGCGCCCACGTTGATCGACGACGCCAGGCCCGGCGCCTCGGTGGCCGCTTCCATCACCCGGATCTGCAGCGGCGGCACGATGGCGAAGGTCGCCGCGCCGAACAGCAGTACACCGAGCGCTGCGGTCACGGGATTCATGAAGGCCAGCGGCAGCACGAACATCAACACGGCCAGCGCCGCCAGCAGGATCCGCGTAGCGCCATCCAGCGACCAGTCGGCCATGCGCCCGCCGATGCCATTGCCGATGGTGAAACCGATACCGATCAGCGCCAGTGACATCGCGATGAAGGCATTGGAGGCACCGGTCAGCTCGGTCAGCACCGGCGCCACGTAGGTGTACAAGGTGAACATGGCACCGGCGCCCAGCACCGTGGTGGCCATGGCCAGCAGCACCTGCGGCTGCAGGATCGCCTTCAGTTCACGGCGCACGTCCGGGCGCGGACCCGGTGCCGAGGCCGGCAGGGCCAGGCCGAGCGCGATGATCGCCACCACGCCCAGCACTGCGGTGCCGGCGAAGGACAGGCGCCAGCCCAGCTGCTGGCCGACCCAGGTTGCCAGCGGCACGCCGCCGATGTTGGCGATGGTCAGGCCCATGAACATCGTGGCCACCGCCGCCGCCTGCTTGTCCTTCGGTACCAGGCTGGCGGCGACCACCGCACCGATACCGAAGAAGGCACCGTGGTTGAGGCTGGTGACCAGCCGCGACAAAAGCAGCAGGCCATAGTTCGGCGCCAGCGCCGACAGCAGGTTGCCGACCACGAAGATCGACATCAGCAGCATCAGCGCGGTGCGCTTGCCGAAGCGTCCCATCAGCAGCGTCATCACCGGCGCGCCCAGCATCACGCCCATGGCGTAGGCCGTGATCAGCATGCCAGCGGTGGGAATGCCAACCCCTACGCCGTCGGCGATGACCGGCAGCAGGCCCATCGGGGCGAACTCGGTGGTGCCGATGGCGAAGGCGCCGACGGCAAGCGCCAGCAATGCGGCTCTGGACTTCATGGGGGACTTCCTGGGGGCGGGAATCGGG
>NZ_JASGBV010000139.1:0-16390 GCF_030053245.1 Stenotrophomonas sp. RS-48 | reverse complement strand
TCTTGCCGTGGTCGACGTGACCGATGGTGCCGACGTTGACGTGCGGCTTGGTGCGCTCGAACTTACCCTTTGCCATTGTTATATACCTTGATTGTTCGTAAGTGGTTTCAAGAGAGGCTGAGCGAGGCTCAGCCCTTCTTCATGACGGCTTCGGCGATGTTGGTCGGAGCCGGCTCGTAGTGATCGAATTCCATGGTGAAGGTGGCGCGGCCCTGGGTCTGCGAACGCAGCGCAGTGGCGTAGCCGAACATTTCACCCAGCGGGATCATCGCGTTGATGATGCTGGCCGAACCGTCACCGGTGGTGTCGGAACCCTGCAGCACGCCGCGACGACGGCTGACGTCGCCCATCACGTCACCCTGGTAATCCTCCGGGGTCACGATCTCGACCTTCATGATCGGCTCCAGCAGCACCGGCTTGGCCTTGGCGAAGCCCTGCTTGAAGGCCATCGACGAAGCCAGCTTGAACGCCATTTCCGAGGAGTCGACGTCGTGGTACGAACCGAACACCAGCTTCACCTTGACGTCCACGACCGGGAAGCCAGCCAGCGGGCCGCTGGTGATGGTTTCGCGCAGGCCCTTCTCGACAGACGGAATGAATTCCTTCGGGATCACGCCGCCGGTGATGTCGTTGATGAACAGGAAGTCGTCCTTGATGGCCGGAGCCAGCTTCGGATCGGCACGGTCTTCAGCGGTGATCGGCGACAGCTCGATCACGACGTGACCGTACTGACCCTTACCACCGGACTGCTTGGCGTGCTTGTAGTCCGACTTGACGTCGGCCAGGGTGATCGTTTCGCGGTAGGCCACCTGCGGCGCACCGACGTTGGCTTCAACGTTGAACTCGCGCTTGAGGCGGTCGACGATGATGTCCAGGTGCAGTTCGCCCATGCCGGAGATGATGGTCTGGCCGGATTCTTCGTCGGTCTTGACGCGGAACGACGGATCTTCCTGCGCCAGACGACCCAGGGCCAGACCCATCTTTTCCTGGTCCGACTTGGTCTTCGGCTCGACGGCCATCGAGATCACCGGCTCCGGGAACGTCATGCGCTCCAGGATGATCGGGGCGTCCACGGCGCACAGGGTGTCACCGGTGGTGGTGTCCTTCAGGCCCACGGCCGCAGCGATGTCACCCGCCAGAACTTCCTTGATTTCCTCGCGGTTGTTCGAGTGCATCTGCAGGATGCGGCCGATGCGCTCCTTCTTGCCCTTCACCGAGTTCAGCACGGTGTCACCACCGTTCAGCGTGCCCGAGTAGACGCGGAAGAAGGTCAGCGCGCCGACGAACGGGTCGGTGATGATCTTGAAGGCCAGCGACGAGAACGGCGCCTTGTCGTCCGACTTGCGGGTCATCTCGACGGTATCGTCGTCGACGTCCACGCCCTTCACGTCCGGCACATCGACCGGCGACGGCAGCAGCTGGATCACGCCGTCCAGCATGGCCTGCACGCCCTTGTTCTTGAACGCCGAGCCGCAGTACATCGGCACGATCTCGGTGGCCAGGGTGCGGGTACGCAGCGCGTTGATGATTTCAGCCTCGGCCAGCTCTTCGCCGCCCAGGTACTTCTCCATCAGCTCTTCGCTGGCTTCGGCAGCGGTCTCGACCATGAACTGGCGGGCTTCTTCAGCAGCCGCCTGCAGTTCAGCCGGGATGTCGCTGTACTCGAACTTCATGCCCTGCGAGGCTTCATCCCAGTGGATGGCCTTCATCTTCAGCAGGTCGACGACGCCCTTGAAGTTGTCTTCAGCGCCGATCGGCAGCTGCATCGGCACGGCAACCGCGCCCAGCTTGGCCTTCAGCTGGCCGACGACCTTCTGGAA
The DNA here is from genome assembly GCF_030053245.1 of Stenotrophomonas sp. RS-48. Taxonomy (NCBI): domain Bacteria; kingdom Pseudomonadati; phylum Pseudomonadota; class Gammaproteobacteria; order Lysobacterales; family Lysobacteraceae; genus Stenotrophomonas; species Stenotrophomonas sp. RS-48. The sequence goes on along the minus strand of NZ_JASGBV010000139.1, from coordinate 14,570 downwards.
GTTGGCACCGGTACGGTCCATCTTGTTGACGAACGCGATGCGCGGCACGTGGTACTTGTTGGCCTGACGCCACACGGTTTCCGACTGCGGCTGCACGCCACCGACGGCACACAGCACGAACACCGCACCGTCGAGCACGCGCAGCGAGCGCTCCACTTCGATGGTGAAGTCGACGTGCCCGGGGGTGTCGATGATGTTGAAGCGATGCTCCGGCAGGGACTTGTCCATGCCCTTCCAGAACGCGGTGGTGGCAGCGGACTGGATCGTGATGCCACGCTCCTGCTCCTGCTCCATCCAGTCCATGGTGGCGGCGCCGTCATGCACTTCACCGATCTTGTGGCTCTTGCCGGTGTAGAACAGGATGCGCTCGGACGTGGTGGTCTTGCCGGCATCGATGTGAGCCATGATGCCGAAGTTACGGTAACGCTCGATGGGAGTGGAACGGGCCACGGGGAGCCTCTCAGATTTCTTGGATTTCGGATGGCCGAACGCCGCCTTTCGGCGGCCTTCGGGTTGGCGCAGTCCTTCTGGGACCGCGAGGCAGCACCTAGGTGGTGCTGCCCTGCCTGTTTTGCAAGGCCGTCAAACTCACCAGCGGTAGTGGGCGAATGCCTTGTTGGCTTCGGCCATGCGGTGGGTTTCTTCGCGCTTCTTGATGGCGCCACCACGGTTTTCCGAGGCGTCGATCAGTTCAGCAGCCAGCTTCTTCGGCATGGTGTTCTCACCACGCTTGCGCGCGGAGTCGATCAGCCAGCGCATGGCCAGAGCCATCTTGCGCGAGGCACGCACTTCGACCGGCACCTGGTAGGTGGCACCGCCGACGCGACGCGACTTGACTTCGACCGCCGGAGCGACGTTGTCCAGCGCCTTCTGTACCAGCTCGATGGCGTTGGCGCTGCTGTTCTTCTCGGTGATCACGTCCATGGCGCCGTACACGATCTTTTCGGCGACGGACTTCTTGCCGCTCTGCATGACCATGTTGATGAAGCGGGCGATGGTTTCGCTTCCGTGCTTCGGATCGGGCAGGACGGAACGCTGCGGAGTATTACCCTTACGCGACATAGTGCTCTCTCCTTAGGCCTTCGGACGCTTGGCGCCGTACTTGGAACGGGCCTGGCGACGCTTGGCAACGCCGGCGGCGTCGAGCGAGCCACGAACGGTGTGGTAACGCACACCCGGCAGGTCCTTGACGCGACCGCCGCGGATCAGGACCACGGAGTGCTCCTGCAGGTTGTGGCCTTCACCACCGATGTAGGAAATCACTTCTTCCTGGTTGGTCAGGCGGACCTTGGCAACCTTGCGAAGGGCCGAGTTCGGCTTCTTCGGAGTGGTGGTGTAGACACGGGTGCAGACGCCACGGCGCTGCGGGCACTTGTCGAGCGCCGGCGAGGCACTCTTGTAGGTGGTCGCTTGCCGCGGCTTGCGGACCAGCTGGTTGATCGTCGCCATCAGTAGGTTCTTCTGATTGGTGGCCGGAAAATCCGGCCAGAGATGCGGAAATGTTAAAGCAGGCCAAAATTCTGGCCTGCTGAGACAGACGATTGTAGCAACCTGCCAGGAACGACGTCAAACGCGTCCTGTCAAGCCCGTCCCTGATCCCGGAACGTTACTGGGGGGCCTCCATGTACCCCGTTCAGGTTCGACCGGCCCTCCACGGATGGAGCCGCCTGCCGCTACAGCCAGGTCGGACGGCCTGCGCCGCCCTGCCCTTCAAGCCCGCCCGGGCATGTCCCCGGGCGTTACCGCAAAGGTGGGTCCGGCCTTGCGGCCGGACCGGTCACCTCATTCCTCGCCCGCAGCCTGTTCGGTCTCGGCTTCCACTGCCGGAGCCTCGACCGCCGCCGGGGTGCCGGCCAGGGTCTGCATCTCCGACTCGGTGAGGCCGGACGCGCCACGACGGCGCTGGCTGTGGTACGCCAGACCGGTACCGGCCGGAATCAGACGGCCGACGATGACGTTTTCCTTCAGGCCACGCAGGTTGTCCGAGGTGCCGCGCACGGCCGCTTCGGTCAGCACGCGGGTGGTCTCCTGGAACGACGCCGCCGAGATGAACGACTCGGTGGCCAGCGAGGCCTTGGTGATGCCCAGCAGGACCGGATCGAACCGCGCCGGCAGCTCGTTGCGGGTCGACAGGCGGGCATTCTCCTCGATAACGCGCTGGCGTTCGACCTGCTCGCCGTTCAGGAACTTGCTGCTGCCCTGATCGGTGATCTCGACCTTGCGCAGCATCTGGCGGGTGATCACCTCGATGTGCTTGTCGTTGATCTTCACGCCCTGCAGGCGGTACACGTCCTGGATTTCCTTGACCAGGTAGGCCGCCAGCGGTTCGACACCCAGCAGGCGCAGGATGTCCTGCGGGCTCGGCTCGCCGTCAACGATGGTTTCACCCTTGGTGACATGCTCGCCTTCGAACACGATGACCTGGCGGTACTTCGGAATCAGCTCTTCGTGCTCCGAACCATCGGTGTCCTTGATGATCAGGCGCTGCTTGCCCTTGGTGTCCTTGCCGAAGCTGATGATGCCCGAACGCTCGGCCAGCACCGCCGGATCCTTCGGCTTGCGCGCTTCGAAGAGGTCGGCCACGCGCGGCAGACCACCGGTGATGTCGCGGGTCTTCGAGGCTTCCTGCGGGATCTTGGCGACGACGTCGCCCACGCCCACCGGGGCGCCATCCTGCAGGTTGACGATCGAGCGCGGCGGCAGCAGGTACTGCGCCGGCAGATCGGTGCCCGGGATTGACAGGTCGTTGCCCTTGGCGTCGACGATGCGCACGATCGGGCGCAGGTCCTTGGCCTGGGTACCACGACGCTTCGGATCGGTGATTTCGCGCGAGGCCAGGCCGGTCAGCTCGTCGGTCTTCTCGATGACGGTGATGCCGTCGACGAAGTCGATGAAGCGGATGAAGCCGGCCACTTCCGACACGATCGGGTGGTTATGCGGATCCCAGTTGGCCACGGTCTGGCCAGCCTTGATCGCATCGCCGTCCTTGGACGTGATGGTCGCACCGTACGGCAGCTTGTAACGCTCACGCTCACGGCCGTGGGCATCGAGCACCGAGATTTCGCCCGAGCGCGACACTGCCACCAGCGAGCCGTTGGCATGCTCGACCGACTTGAGGTTGCTGAACTTGACCGAGCCGGTGGTCTTGACGGTGATGTTGTCGACCGCAGCAGCTCGCGACGCCGCACCACCGATGTGGAAGGTACGCATGGTCAGCTGGGTACCCGGCTCACCGATGGACTGGGCGGCGATGACGCCGACCGCTTCACCGATGTTGACCAGATGGCCACGGGCCAGATCGCGGCCGTAGCAGCGAGCGCAGACACCGAAGGCCGATTCGCACGAAATCGTCGAACGCACCTTGATGCTCTGCACGCCGGCATCTTCCAGCTTGGCGACCCACTGCTCGTCCAGCAGGGTGTTGCGGGTGACGATCGGATCTTCGTCGTTGCCCGGCAGGAACACGTCCTCGGCAACCACGCGACCCAGCACGCGGTCCTTCAGCGGCTCGACCACGTCACCGCCTTCCACGATCGGGGTCATGATCAGGCCTTCGGTGGTACCGCAATCCACCTCGGTGATCACCACGTCCTGCGCCACGTCGACCAGTCGACGGGTCAGGTAACCCGAGTTCGCGGTCTTCAGCGCGGTATCGGCCAGACCCTTACGGGCACCGTGGGTGGAGTTGAAGTACTCCTGCACGTTCAGGCCTTCGCGGAAGTTCGCCTTGATGGGCGTCTCGATGATCGAGCCGTCCGGGCGGGCCATCAGGCCGCGCATGCCGGCCAGCTGACGGATCTGCGCCTGGCTGCCTCGTGCACCGGAGTCGGCCATGATGTACAGCGAGTTCATCGACTTCTGATCGATGGTCTCACCCTTGGCATTGACGACCTTCTCGGTACCGATGGTGTCCATCATCGCCTTGGCGATGCGCTCGTTGGTGCGCGACCAGATGTCGACCACCTTGTTGTAGCGCTCGCCAGCGGTGACCAGACCCGACTGGTACTGCTCCTGGATTTCCAGCACTTCGGCTTCGGCCTCGGTGAGGATGCCGCGCTTTTCGTCCGGGATCAGCATGTCGTCGATACCGATCGACACGCCGGCGCGGGTTGCGTAGGCGAAGCCGGTGTACATCAGCTTGTCGGCGAACACGACCGTGTCCTTCAGACCCAGCTGACGGTAGCTGGAGTTGATCAGGCGCGAGATGTTCTTCTTGGTCAGCTCGGTGTTGGCCAGCGCGAACGGCAGGCCTTCCGGCAGGATTTCAGCCAGCAGGGCGCGACCGATCGTGGTATCCACGATCGAGGTCTTGTTCTGCTTGTTGCCTTCCTCGTCGGTCACCACTTCGGTGATGCGGACCTTGACCTTGGCGTGCAGTTCCACCACGCGGTTGTCGTAGGCGCGCTTGACTTCGGCGATGTTGGCGAAGGCCATGCCCTCGCCCTTCTTGTTTTCCAGGGAGCGGGTCATGTAGTACAGACCCAGCACGACGTCCTGCGACGGCACGATGATCGGCTCGCCGTTGGCCGGCGACAGGATGTTGTTGGTCGACATCATCAGCGCACGCGCTTCCAGCTGGGCTTCCAGCGAGAGCGGCACGTGGACGGCCATCTGGTCACCGTCGAAGTCGGCGTTGAACGCGGTGCAGACCAGCGGATGCAGCTGGATGGCCTTGCCTTCGATCAGCACCGGCTCGAACGCCTGGATGCCCAGACGGTGCAGGGTCGGCGCGCGGTTCAGCATCACCGGATGCTCGCGGATGACCTCTTCCAGGATGTCCCAGACTTCGGCTTCTTCGCGCTCGACCAGCTTCTTGGCGGCCTTGATGGTGGTGGCCAGGCCACGACGCTGCAGCTTGGCGAACACGAACGGCTTGAACAGCTCCAGCGCCATCTTCTTCGGCAGGCCGCACTGGTGCAGGCGCAGGTACGGACCGACCACGATGACCGAACGGCCCGAGTAGTCCACGCGCTTGCCCAGCAGGTTCTGACGGAAGCGACCCTGCTTGCCCTTGATCATGTCGGCCAGCGACTTCAGCGGGCGCTTGTTGGTGCCGGTGATGGCACGGCCACGGCGACCGTTGTCCAGCAGCGCATCGACCGATTCCTGCAGCATGCGCTTTTCATTGCGCACGATGATGTCCGGCGCGCTCAGTTCGAGCAGGCGGCGCAGGCGGTTGTTGCGGTTGATGACGCGGCGGTACAGGTCGTTCAGGTCGGAGGTCGCGAAGCGGCCACCGTCCAGCGGCACCAGCGGACGCAGGTCCGGCGGCAGCACCGGCAGCACGGTCATCACCATCCATTCCGGACGGTTGCCCGACTCCAGGAAGGCCTCGATCAGCTTGATGCGCTTGGTCAGTCGCTTCAGCTTGGTTTCCGAACCGGTCGCGGCGATCTCCTCGCGCAGGCGGGTCATCTCCGACTGCAGGTCGATCGTACGCAGCAGTTCGTACACGGCCTCGGCGCCCATGGCGGCGTCGAAGTCGTCACCGTGCTCCTGGCGGGCCTGCAGGTACTGTTCTTCGGTCAGCAGCTGGCGGCGCTCCAGGGCGGTCAGGCCCGGCTCGGTCACCACGTAGGCTTCGAAGTACAGCACGCGCTCGATGTCGCGCAGGGTCATGTCCAGCATCAGGCCGATGCGCGACGGCAGCGACTTGAGGAACCAGATGTGCGCGACCGGCGAGGCCAGGTCGATGTGGCCCATGCGCTCGCGGCGCACCTTGGCCAGGGTCACTTCAGTGCCGCACTTCTCGCAGACCACGCCGCGGTGCTTCATGCGCTTGTACTTGCCGCACAGGCACTCGTAGTCCTTGACCGGGCCGAAGATGGCGGCGCAGAACAGGCCGTCGCGTTCCGGCTTGAAGGTACGGTAATTGATGGTTTCCGGCTTCTTCACTTCGCCGAAGGACCACGAGCGGATCAGGTCCGGCGAAGCCAGCGCGATCTTGATCGCGTCGAAGTCCAGCGTCTGGCGCTGCTGGTTGAAGAGATTGAGCAGGTCTTTCATGGTGTTCTCCAGAAGGAGGAATGCTGTGTCGATGGGCTTTCAGGTCACTGCCAGCGGCGCGGCGGAGAGAGCCGCCGCGCCGGCATGGATCAGTTGTCTTCCAGTTCCATGTTGATGGCCAGCGAGCGGATTTCCTTCACGAGCACGTTGAAGGATTCCGGCATGCCCGCGACCATCTCGTGCTCACCGTCGACGATGTTCTTGTACATCTGGTTGCGGCCCTGCACGTCATCGGACTTCACCGTCAGCATTTCCTGCAGGGTGTAGGCCGCGCCGTAGGCTTCCAGCGCCCAGACTTCCATTTCACCGAAGCGCTGGCCACCGAACTGCGCCTTGCCGCCCAGCGGCTGCTGGGTAACGAGCGAGTACGGACCGGTCGAACGCGCGTGCATCTTGTCGTCGACCAGGTGGTTCAGCTTCAGGTAGTGCATGTAACCCACGGTGGTGTGGCGATCGAACGCTTCACCGGTGCGGCCGTCGTACAGCTGGGTCTGGCCACTGCTCGGCAGATCGGCCAGTTCCAGCATGCGCTTGATTTCCGCTTCGGTGGCACCGTCGAACACCGGGGTGGCCATCGGCACGCCGTCGGTGAGGTTGCGGGCCAGGCGCAGCAGCTCCTCGTCGCTGAACTGCGACAGGTCGACACGGTTGGCCACGTTGGTGTCATCGTGGTTGTAGATGTCGTCCAGGAACCGGCGCAGGTCGGCAACGGCCGCCTGGGCTTCCAGCATTGCCTGGATCTTGCGGCCCAGGCCCTTGGCGGCCCAGCCCAGGTGCACTTCCAGGATCTGGCCGATGTTCATACGCGACGGCACGCCCAGCGGGTTCAGCACGATGTCCACGGTTTCGCCCGAGGCCATGTACGGCATGTCCTCGACCGGCACCACGTTGGACACCACACCCTTGTTGCCGTGGCGACCCGCCATCTTGTCGCCCGGCTGGATGCGGCGCTTCACGGCCAGGAACACCTTGACCATCTTCAGCACGCCCGGAGCCAGGTCGTCGCCTGCGGTGATCTTGCCGCGCTTGTCGGCGAAGCGACGCTCGAATTCCTTCTCGTGCGCCTGGATCTGCTTCTGGGCGCGCTCGATGGCTTCCGAAGCGTCCTCGTCCTTCATGCGCAGCACGAACCAGTCAGCCTTCTTCAGGCCGTCCAGGTACGCGTCGGTGATGACGTCACCCTTCTTCAGGCCGGCACCGCCGTTGACCACCTTGCCGACGATCTGCGAACGCAGACGCATGTAGATGGCGGCTTCCAGGATGCGGAACTGGTCGTCGAAGTCCTTCTTGACGCGCTTGATTTCCGACTCTTCGATCTGGCGCGCACGCTTGTCCTTCTCGATGCCGTCGCGGGTGAAGACCTGCACGTCGATGACGGTGCCGTCCATGCCCGGCGGAACGCGCAGCGAGCTGTCCTTAACGTCCGAAGCCTTCTCGCCGAAGATCGCGCGCAGCAGCTTCTCTTCCGGGGTCAGCTGGCTCTCGCCCTTCGGCGTGACCTTGCCGACCAGGATGTCGCCGGCGCGGACTTCCGCACCGATGTACACCACGCCGCTCTCGTCCAGGCGGTTCAGCGCCTGCTCGGAAACGTTCGGGATGTCGGCGGAGATTTCCTCCGGCCCCAGCTTGGTGTCGCGCGCGACGCAGGTCAGCTCTTCGATGTGGATCGTGGTGTAGCGATCCTCTTCCACCACGCGTTCGGAGAGCAGGATGGAGTCTTCGAAGTTGTAGCCGTTCCACGGCATGAACGCGATCAGCATGTTCTGGCCCAGGGCCAGTTCGCCGATGTCGGTGGACGGACCGTCGGCCAGCACGTCGCCGCGGGCGATGACGTCACCCACCTGGACCAGCGGACGCTGGTTGATGCAGGTGTTCTGGTTGGAACGGGTGTACTTGACCAGGTTGTAGATGTCGACGCCGGCGTCGGTGGCACCGACGATCTCTTCCTCGACCACCTTGACCACGATGCGGGCGGCGTCGATCTGCACGATCTCACCGCCACGACGGGCGTTCACGGTCACACCGGAGTCACGCGCCACGGCGCGCTCGATGCCGGTGCCGACCAGTGGCTTCTGCGAACGCAGGGTCGGCACGGCCTGACGCTGCATGTTCGCGCCCATCAGTGCGCGGTTGGCGTCATCGTGCTCCAGGAACGGCACCAGCGCGGCCGCGATCGACACGGTCTGCATCGGCGAGACGTCCATGAAGTGGACCTCCGCCGGCGGCTTCAGCAGCGACTCGCCCTGGTAGCGGCACGGCACGAACTGCTCGGTCAGCATGCTCTTGGCATCGGTCAGGGCGTTGGCCTGGGCGATGACGTACTCGTTTTCCTCGATCGCCGACAGGAACTCGATCTCGTCGGAGACCTTGCCGTCCACGACCTTGCGGTACGGGGTCTCGAGGAAACCGTACTGGTTGGTGCGGGCGTACACGGCCAGCGAGTTGATCAGGCCGATGTTCGGGCCTTCCGGCGTTTCGATGGTGCAGACGCGGCCGTAGTGGGTCGGGTGCACGTCGCGCACTTCGAAGCCGGCGCGCTCACGGGTCAGGCCGCCCGGGCCCAGGGCCGAGACGCGACGCTTGTGGGTCACTTCCGACAGCGGGTTGTTCTGATCCATGAACTGCGACAGCTGCGAGGAGCCGAAGAACTCCTTGATGGCGGCAGCGACCGGCTTGGCGTTGATCAGTTCCTGCGGCGTCAGGCCTTCGGACTCGGCCATCGACAGGCGTTCCTTGACCGCGCGCTCGACGCGGACCAGGCCGACGCGGAACACGTTCTCGGCCATTTCACCGACCGAACGCACGCGACGGTTGCCCAGGTGATCGATGTCGTCGACCACGCCGCGACCATTGCGGATCTCGGTCAGGACCTTGATCACGTCCAGGATGTCGGAGCTGTCGCCATGGGCAGCGACCAGGCGCTTGGACTCTTCGTCGTTGCGCTCACCGAAGTACTTGCTGTCGTACAGCACGGCTTCGCCGGTGGTTTCCTTGCGGCCCACGCGACGGTTGAACTTCATGCGGCCGACCGCGGACAGGTCGTAGCGCTCGAAGGTGAAGAACAGGTTGTGGAACAGGTTCTGCGCGGCGTCCTTGGTCGGCGGCTCGCCCGGACGCATCATGCGGTAGATCTCGACCAGTGCTTCCAGCTGGGTCTTGGTCGGATCGATGCGCAGGGTGTTGGACAGGTACGGACCACGATCCAGGTCGTTCACCCACAGGGTACCGACCGCATCGACGCCTGCCTTGCGGAAGTTCTGCAGCTGCTCTTCGCTGATCTCGTCATTGGCCTGGGCCAGCAGTTCGCCGGTCGAGGCATCAACCACGTCGTGCGACAGGATGCGGCCGACCAAGTAGTCGTCCGGCACGGCCAGGGCCGCAATGCCCGAGGCTTCCAGCTGCTTGATGTGGCGCGCGGTGATGCGCTTGCCGGCTTCCACGATGACCTTGTCGCCGTCGGCGAGGTCGAAGCCCAGGGTTTCGCCACGCAGGCGCTCCGGCACCAGCTCCAGCTGGACGCCTTCATCCGGGTTGATGTGGAAGGTGTTGATCTCGAAGAACTCGGCCAGCATCTCTTCGTTGCTGTAGCCAAGCGCGCGCAGCAGGATCGACACCGGCAGCTTGCGGCGGCGGTCGATACGGGTGAACAGCGCGTCCTTCGGGTCGAACTCGAAGTCCAGCCAGGAACCGCGGTAGGGGATGATGCGGGCGCTGTACAACAGCTTGCCCGAGCTGTGGGTCTTGCCGCGGTCGTGGTCGAAGAACACGCCCGGCGAGCGGTGCAGCTGCGAGACGATGACGCGCTCGGTGCCGTTGACGATGAAGGTGCCGTTCTCGGTCATCAGCGGGATTTCGCCCAGATAGACCTCCTGCTCCTTCACGTACTTGATGGCCTTGGTCGACGACTCGCGGTCGTAGATCACCAGGCGCACGGTCACGCGCAGCGGAGCGCCGTAGCTCATGCCGCGCTGGCGGCATTCACGTTCGTCGAAGACCGGCTCGCCCAGCTTGTAGCCGACGTACTCCAGGGCGGCATTGCCGCTGTAGCTGGCGATCGGGAAGACCGACTTCAGCGCGGCGTGCAGGCCATGATCGGCACGCTTGGCCGGATCGATGTTCTCCTGCAGGAAATCACGGTAGGAATCCACCTGGATCGCGAGCAGGAACGGCACTTCGAGAATCGAGCGCTGCTTGCCGAAATCCTTGCGGATACGCTTCTTTTCGGTGAACGAATAGGACGTCATGAGGTCTTCCACCTTGTTGTGCGGGCCGTGCGTCCACGACCCTGAAGGGAACTTTGAAATTGTCAGTTGGAAGTCGCTGGTATTGCCGGCACCAGCACGCCTTCTCCCGCTACTTCCAACTGCCAACTCGTCTGCATCTACTTCCCTGCTGCCGCGCGATGCGCGGGCGTGCCGGGATTTGACCGCAGCCCGTGTTGGGCTTTCTACCGCCTGATTCCACCCGCGCAGTACGCGGGCCTGCAACAACGACCAAAGGCCGGGGGCTTACGCCCCCAGCCTTGGCTGCATCGCCGAGAATCGATGACGATGCAAAGGAAGTGCTTACTTGACTTCGACAGTCGCGCCAGCAGCTTCCAGGTCCTTCTTCATCTTCTCGGCGTCGTCCTTCGAAGCGCCTTCCTTCAGGACGCCACCGGCTTCGGCCAGGTCCTTCGCTTCCTTCAGGCCCAGGCCGGTGATGGCGCGGACGGCCTTGATGACTTCGACCTTCTTCTCGCCGGCCGACTTCAGGGTGACGGTGAACTCGGTCTGCTCTTCAACAGCAGCGGCCGGGCCAGCGGCAGCAGCCACGGCAACCGGAGCAGCGGCGGAGACGCCGAACTTCTCTTCGATGGCCTTGACCAGCTCCATCACTTCCATCAGGGACTTCTCGGCGATGGCGTCGACGATCTGTTCGTTGGTAAGGGACATGATTAATACCTTTGGATGATTTTCTGGGTTGAGGTTCCGTCAGGAACCACGGTAAGTCGAAACTCAGGCGGTCTCGGCGGCCGGCTCGGCAGCGGCGGTTTCGCCACCACCCTGCTTCTCGCCAACAGCCTTGATGGCGCGGGCAAACATCGTGACCGGCTCGGTCAGGACGCGGGCCAGCATGGCCAGGGCCTGATCGCGGGTCGGCAGCGAGGCCAGCACGTCGACGTGGCTTGCCGGGAACACTTCGCCACCGATGGCGACGACCTTAGCCTTCAGCTTGTCGTTGCCCTTGGCGGCTTCCTTGATCAGGCGACCGGCAGCGCCGGGCTCCTCGAGCGAGAACGCGTACAGCAGCGGACCAACCATCTGGTCCTGGGCCACGGCGAACTCGGTGCCTTCAACGGCGCGCGAAGCCAGGGTGTTCTTGACAACCTTCAAGAAAACACCGGTTTCACGAGCCTGCTTGCGCATCGCGGTCATCTGGGCGACCGTGGTGCCAGCGTATTCGGCTGCGATCAAGGAGTGGGCCTTGGCGGCGACGTCTGCCAGCTCGGCGACTACTTCTTGCTTCTGGGACAGATTGAGAGCCATTGCACTCCTCCAATTGAACTCCGCTTACGGCTCCTGCCGTGTGCGGTCCTGTGCGGCATCCGTCCTGGACGCCGGGAACACCAGGATGATGTTCCGGGGGGTGGGCCGTTCTAGACCTGGAGTGGGCCAACCTGGGAAACCCAGACGTGCGTGAACCAGAAAAACTCCAGAAGGGCACCATCTACGCAGGGTGATTCCGGGGAATCGATTAAGCGTTCATGACTGTTCCGGCGGCGACTCCCTGCCATATCGAGCTTCCGTGCCCGTCGCCGGCCCTGCCACGACCGCGCCTGCGGTCTTTGACGGCTACCGCAGGCGGTGGGCTGCCTGCGATGCCTTCAAATGTCACGGTCACGGCACCCGAAAGTACCGTGACCGCTTGAAACAATTACTTCAGGGTCAGCGACGACTGGTCGACGGTGACGCCCGGGCCCATCGTCGAGCTGACCGAAACCTTCTGCAGGTAGGTGCCCTTCGAGGTGGCCGGCTTGGCCTTGATCAGGTCCAGCAGCAGCGCGGTCAGGTTCGACTTCAGCGCGTCTTCGGCGAAGTCGGCCTTGCCGATGGTGCAGTGGATGATGCCAGCCTTGTCGGTGCGGTAACGGACCTGGCCCGACTTGGCGTTCTTCACGGCTTCACCCGGGTTCGGGGAAACGGTGCCGACCTTCGGGTTCGGCATCAGGCCGCGCGGGCCCAGCACGGTGCCCAGCTTACCGACAACGCGCATGGCGTCCGGGGTCGCGATGACGACGTCGTAGTTCAGATCGCCGGCCTGCATCTTCTCGGCCAGGTCATCCATGCCGACGGCTTCGGCGCCAGCGGCCAGGGCTTCATCAGCCTTGGCACCGGCCGGAGCGAACACGGCAACGCGGACCGACTTGCCGGTACCGGCCGGCAGGACGGTGGAGCCACGGACCTGCTGGTCGGACTTCTTCGCGTCGACGCCCAGGCGCACAGCAACGTCGATCGACTCGACGAACTTGGCCTTGGTGGCGCTCTTCAGGATGTTGATCGCGTCCTCGAAGGCGTAAGCCTTGCCCGGAACGACGGCGGCCTTGATGGCCTTCTCACGCTTGGTCTGTGCCATCTTCTTAACCCTCCACCACGAGGCCCATGGAACGGGCAGAGCCAGCGATGGTACGCACGGCGGCGTCCAGGTCGGCGGCAGTCAGATCCGGTTCCTTCGCCTTGGCGATCTCTTCCAGCTGCTTACGGGTGACCTTGCCGACCTTCTCGGTGTTCGGGCGCTTGGAGCCCGACGAGATGCCAGCTGCCTTCTTCAGCAGGGTGGTGGCCGGGGTGCTCTTGGTGATGAAGGTGAACGTACGGTCCGAGTAGGCCGTGATGATCACCGGAACCGGCAGACCCGGCTCGAGCTTCTGCGTGGCAGCGTTGAACGCCTTGCAGAATTCCATGATGTTCAGGCCGCGCTGACCCAGCGCAGGACCGACCGGCGGCGAGGGGTTGGCCTGACCGGCCTTCACCTGCAGCTTGATGTAACCGACAACTTTCTTTGCCATGTGAGTACTCTCCGGGTGCTAGCGCCTTTCGACAACAGGCTCCCCATCGGACCGGGAATCACGCGTCCCGGCATCGCGTTTTGAAATCATGCCGAAGGCCACCTTGCGGTGGCCTCGTCCTGCTGGCTTCCCAGCGGGGAGCCGCGCACTATATCAGATTTTGGGCGCCCTGTCTGAACAGGGAGGGCGACCTGAAGGCTGCCAGCCCGTGGCCGGCAGCATCACCGGGCATCAGCCGGTCTGCTTCTCGACCTGGCCGAACTCGAGCTCGACCGGGGTGGCACGACCGAAGATCAGCACCGAGACGCGCAGACGGCTCTTCTCGTAGTTGACTTCTTCGACCACACCGTTGAAATCGTTGAACGGACCATCGGTGACGCGGACCATCTGGCCCGGCTCGAACAGCACCTTCGGACGCGGCTTCTCGACACCTTCCTGAACGCGGTTCAGGATGGACTCGGCTTCGGAATCGGCGATCGGCAGCGGACGATCGGCGGTACCGCCGATGAAGCCCATCACGCGCGGGGTTTCCTTGACCAGGTGCCAGCTTTCGTTGTCGATGCGCGGAATACCGGCCTCTTCGTGGGTCTCAATCTGGACCAGCACGTAACCCGGAAAGAACTTGCGCTCGGACCGGCGCTTCTGGCCGGCGCGCATTTCGATCACTTCCTCGGTCGGAACCAGGACGTCGCCGAAGCGCTCTTCCATGCCATCACGGACGATGCGATCACGCAGAGCCTGCGCCACCGACTTCTCAAAGCCCGAATAGGCGTGAACGACGTACCAACGCTTCATGCAATTCTCCTTAGCGGCTCAGGAACCACTGAGTCAGTTTCTGGATCAGGAAGTCGAAGCCACCCAGCAGCAGGCTGAGGATGAGCACCACGACAATCACGACCCAGGTCATGCGAACGGCTTCCTGACGCGTCGGCCAGACCACCTTGCGCAGTTCGAAGCGCGACTCGGAGAGGAATTCGCGGGTGTCGCGCCCCTTGCCGGTCAGCATGAACACGCCGATACCGCCAACCAGACCGACCACGACCGCCAACGCACGCAGCTGACCCGCCCACGCGCCCAGCTGGGCGGCGCGACCGGAGTCGGCGGAGAACCAGAACCAGACGAACAGACCCGCCAGCACCAGCAGAGATGCGGCAACGTACTTGACGATATCTCCACCGCTGGCGGAGGTGTCCTTGGAATGTTCGATCTTGCTATTCATCCGGTGTGTCTGCTTTAGCGGCAAGGGCCGCTGGATAAGGTGGGCAGATGGCACGCCAGGAGGGACTCGAACCCCCAACCTGCGGTTTTGGAGACCGCTGCTCTGCCAATTGAGCTACTGGCGTACGTTTTGAAACTTGCCTTCCCTTAGACGGCGAAGGCGGACCGAGGTTCCCGGCCCGCCACTCGCGCGACCGGCAGCGCTATGCAACCGCCGGTACTGCAGGCTTACTTGATGATCTTCGAGACCACGCCGGCGCCGACGGTGCGGCCACCTTCGCGGATGGCGAAGCGCAGG
>NZ_JASGBV010000138.1:0-3125 GCF_030053245.1 Stenotrophomonas sp. RS-48 | reverse complement strand
CCCGGGCGGCTGTGTCAGAATCGGTGGTCCTCTTCTGCTGCGGAATGCTCCATGCTCCGATTCGCCATCGCCGCCGTGTTCGGCGCGCTCAGCCTGACGGCCTGCGCCCAGCCGGCTCCGCCGGCCCCTGCGGCCAAGGCGCCTGCCGCCGCCTCCGCCCGGGCCACCCCGGCTGCCAATGGTCCGGCAGAGCAGGCGGTGCGCGCCGCGCTGACCGCGCTCAACCCCGGTTTCGAAGTGGATTACATCGGCGCCGCGCCCTTCCCCGGTTTCCGCGAGGTGGTGGTCTCCGGTCAGCTGCTGTATGTCTCCGACGACGGCCGCTACCTGTTCCAGTCGCAGCCTTATGACACCCGGGCCAAGGGGCCGGCCAACAGCGAGGGCCTGCTCGGTTACCGTCGCGCGCTGCTGGCCAAGGCCAACCACGGCGACCGCATCGTGTTCGCCGCGCCCAACGCCAAGTACACGGTCAGCGTGTTCACCGACATCGAGTGCGGCTATTGCCGCAAGCTGCACCAGGACATCGCCGAACTCAACCGCAACGGCATCAGCGTCGAGTACCTGGCCTTCCCGCGCATGGGACTGGGCAGCAAGGATTACACCGACATGATTTCGGTCTGGTGCGCAGCCGATCGCCGCCAGGCGCTGACCAATGCCAAGCGTGGCGGAACCGTGCCGGCGAAGAACTGCACCAATCCGGTGGCGATGCAGTACGCGCTCGGACAGCAGCTGGGGGTGAACGGTACCCCGGCGATCTTCGCGCCCGATGGCACCCAGCTGGGCGGCTACCTGCCGCCGGCGCAGCTGCGTGCGGCGCTGGAGAAACTGTCGGCCCAGCGCTGACCGGGATATCGCCGGGCAGGGCCCGGCGCTACCCGCCCGACCACGGCAGCGCCGGGCCATGCCCGGCGGATGCCTCATCCGGTCAAGGCCGGGGGCGCACGGCGCCCCCGGCCTTTTCCTTACTTCAGACCATCGCTGACGGCCTTGGTCAGCGTGCCCTGCGCATCGTCACCACTGAATTCCCAGACGAACGCGCCGCCCAGGCCCTGGGTCTTCACGTAGCCCATCTTGCGGGTGATGTTGGCCGGAGTGTCGAAACTCCACAGCGTGCTGCCGTTGTAGATCCAGGTGGCGCCGGCGGTGTTGTCGGTGTAGCCCGGCCAGGCCAGGTTCTTCAGTACCTTCCAGTCTTCGATGCCGGCCTCATAGGTGCCCGGTGCGGCGCCTGAGGCGGTCTGGTACAGGCCATTGTTGGCATTGGCCACGCCCGTCCAGCCACGTCCGTAGTAGCCGATGCCCAGGTTGAGCTTGGCGGCCGGCACACCCCGGCTGATGAAGGCCTCGATGGCGTCGTTGCTGTTGTACAGCTTCTGGTCGCCGGTGGACGGATCATTCGGCGAATCGAACAGTGCCGACTGGTGATTGGTCCTTGCATCCCACGCACCGTGGAAGTCGTAGGTCATCACGTTGATGTAGTCCAGGTACGGGTGATAGGCCGCCGGGTCGGTGACGCGGATCTTGTCGATGCCGGCACCCACCGCCACGGTCAGCAGAAGGCCCGGACGCACCGCATCGAGCTGGCGGCGGAACTCGGCCATGAGTGCGGTGAAGTTGGCGTTGTCCTCGGGCTTGCCGCACTCGATGCCGCAGGCCACGGGGTATTCCCAGTCGATGTCGATGCCGTCGAATACGCCCAGCGCTGCGCCCGTGCCGCCGGCGCCGTCGGTCACCGGCAGGTTGCCCTTGATGTAGGCGTCGATGCAGGAGGCGACGAAGGCCTGGCGGTTCTCCGGACGGGCCGCGCTGGAGAATCCACGCGACCAGGTCCAGCCGCCCAGCGAGATCAGCACCTTCAGACCCGGATGCTTGGCCTTGAGCTGCTTGAGCTGGTTCCAGTTGCCGCGCAGCGGCTGGTCCCAGGTATCGGCGCTGCCACTGACGCTCTCGGCGGCGCTGAAGGCCTTGGTGTAATCGGCGAACGCATCGCCACCGGCGCCGCTGTTCGGGTCCGACGGCTGGGTCACGCCCACTTCGCAGCGGTTGTTGCGCACGTTGCCGAAGGCGTAGTTGATGTGGGTCAGCCGCGCGGCGGAACCGCTGCTGTCGATGTTCTTCACCCGGTAGTTGCGGCCGTAGATGCCCCACTGGGTGAAGTAGCCGATGACCCGCTTGCCGGTGCCGCCACCGTCGCCGGCCAGGGTGGTGGCGCTGATTTCCGTGCCCTGGGCGGACGCATTGCCGGCGTTGTCGCGGGCACGCACACGGTAGCGGTAGGTGGTGGATGCGGTCAGGCCGCCATCGACGTAGCTGGTGCTGGACGGAGAACCGACCAGGCTGCCGTTGCGGTACACATCGTAACCGGCCACGCCGCTGCCACCGGCGTTGTCGGTGGACGGACTCCAGCTCAGCGCGATGCTGCTGGCGGTACGGGTGCCCACCGCCAGCCCGCCGGGCACGCTGGGTGCGGTGGTATCGCCGCTGGCAGCGTTGACGGTGATGGTGATGGTCGGGGTGCTGGTGGTGGCGTTGTTGTTGTCGGTGGCCACCGCGCGCAGGGTGTGGCTGCCGGCGCTGGCATTGGCCCAGCTGGCGCTGTAGGGAGCGCTGGTATCCACGCCGATCGAGCTGCCGTCGCGGAAGAATTCCACCTTGCTGACGCTGCCGTCCGGGTCGCTGGCGTTGGCGGTGACGTTGATGGTGCTGCCGGCGCTGAAGGTAGCGCCATTGGCCGGTGAGGTCAGGCTGACCACGGGAGGCTGGTTGACGCCGCCGCCATCGCAGGCACCGAGGTTGGTGTAGTAGGGCGCACCGGCCGGATGGTCTGGCGGGGCATTCCAGATGTCCTGGTTTGCCCGGTACAGCACGCCGCCCTTCTGCAGGGTGTCGCCGGCGCGATAGATCTTGGCCTGGTCCCATTCGGCCACGCCGGCACAGCTGGCGGCCTGGGCCAGGCCCGGCAGGCTGGCGGCACCGGCGGCCAGGGCAAGCAGCCAGGCCAGGCGGCGGGGACGACAGCTTCGGGTGGAACGTTCGGCACTGCGCACAATCGGGTCGTACATGGTGTGTCTCCGATCAAAGGGCGCGCGGGCCCCGATGGCGCCGCGCGTGACGCAGGGCCGGGC
>NZ_JASGBV010000137.1:0-2995 GCF_030053245.1 Stenotrophomonas sp. RS-48 | reverse complement strand
AGCGACGCCGGGCAGCCAGCGGCGCCGGGCCGGATGCGCGGCGCGCGCCGCCGCCGTGCGCAGCCAGGGATCCTGGGCCAGACCCGCACTCTGCTGATAGAGCGTTTCGGCCTGTACCCACGCCTTGACGTGGCGGGTGTCCTCCGCCAGCCAGTCTTCGAAGCGCTCGCGTTCCTCGGGCGTGCAGTCGTGTGCCTCCAGGCGCGCCACCCAGGCGCTGGCGCGCTCGAACACTCCCGCCTCTTCCGTGTGCCGGGTGCTGATCATTCGTTGTCCCTGTCGTTGTGCAGCGGGTGTGGCCCCAGCTCCTGGCGCAGGCCCTGCAGTGCACGGGCGATGTGTTTTTCCACGGTCTTGGCGGTGATGCCACAGTGCTGCGCGATCTGCGTGTAGCTCATCCCGGTGATCCGGTTGAGCAGGTACACCTCGCGCGCGCGCTCCGGCAGTTTGAACAGGGCCTGCCGGAGCAGGGCGAGCATCTGCCCGGATTCGGCCTGGCGCAGAGGGTCGGCTGACGTGCTGGAGGGCTCGTCGCTGCCATCGCGCTCGGCCAGCGACAGATGCGGTCTCGCCTGCGGCGAGCGGCCGCGGTCTGCCAGGCGGTTGCGGGCGATACGATACAGCAGCAGGCGCAGCTCCTCGGTGCCGTGCGCGCGATAGCGGATCAACCGTTCCATGCAGTCCTGGGCGATGTCCTCCGCATCCTCCGGGCCCACCCCACGGGTACGCAGGAAAGTGCACAACGGCGCGCGCTCTTCCCTTACGAACGTGATGAAGGCGTCCGGAGGCCCAGGCGGATCCGGTGCGCGATGGATCAGGGGGGACGAAGCGGACAGGGCTGGCCTCGGGCAACGATGAGGGGGGGGGCGTCACCGAGTTTTACGCGACGATGACCGGATGGGGAAGAGCCGCCGGCCTGCACGTGTCGATCATGAATTTGTTCACCTTTCACCCAGATGGCCACTGGGGGTGTTACCGCCCTTTCTGCGTTTTTAACTTTGCCGGAGGCTGTATTTCTCCTGTAAAAGCGTTCAAGAGCGCGAACTCAGCCACAGTTTTGACTGCCAACTTGATCTGAATCCGTTCATTCTTTTCCATGGCATGCAGCGGGGGAGGGCCTCCCACTCTGACGTTTAGCTTCCCGTCCGCGTGTTGCGGGGGAGAGAGAACGGTATGAAGCAGTCCAAGTTAAGTCTGGCCCTGGCCGGCCTGATTGGTGTTGGCGTCATGGTCAAGGCTGATGACGCCATGGCAATGAACTATCACGTGCAGGGAGACCGCATCTTCCTCAGCGGTGGCGTCACCTTCGCCGACGTCGTTTCGCTGCCGGCGCTGCTGGCCAAGGCGCAGGCCGAGGGGCGGCCGATCCGGGAGGTGGTGCTGCGTACCTCCAACGGTGGCGCGCTGATCGCCGGCGAGTGGCTGCAGGGGGTGATCCGCACGTCCGGCCTGAACACCATCGTGTCGGGCCATTGCATCTCGTCCTGCTCGATCATGCAGTCCGGTGGCGTGGAGCGTTATCTTGCCGGTGATCTGCCGATTGTCGATTCGGTGGAGATCCATGCGGCCAACAACGGCAGCAATGTGATCTACGAGCCGTCGCCGCGCATGACCCAGATCTACACCGGCAACTATGGCGGCGGCATGGATGCTGGGCTGCTGCACAAGGCGATGTACGAAGTGGTCAAGCCCAACGGCCTGCTGGTGTTCCGCGATCCTGCGCGCACCCCCGGTACGTCGGTCACGTTCGATCCGGATGGCAGCGGCAGCGCGCTGGAGTCGTTCCCTGGGCAGGACATTCACAGCAACCGGATCATCACCGCAACCGGCTATCGTGATCCGGGCGATACGTTGAATGTCACTGCGGACGTCACCGGTGACATCAATCCGGGCTACCTGCGGTCGGGACGCCAGCTGCAGACCTTCGTCGATGATGACTTCGCGCGCTGGAGCACCGACCGGCCGTCGGCGTACTTTTCCTACGCACTGACCATCTACAACCTTTCCAGCACGGGTCCGCAGGGCATCGGCGCTGGTTCGGTGCAGGATTATCTGAGCGATCCCGGCGTGCAGGCCCTGCTGCTGTCCAAGCTTCGGCTGGGCGATCTGGACGCGTCCACGCTGGACGATTCGATGGGCGTGATCCGGATTGCCAATGGCGCTGTCTGGCGCTCGTCCGCAACCACCGGTGCGGACTTCATGCTGGTCGACAATGGCACCATCGCCCTGGAAGGTGGCGCCCTGCGTGCCCCGGAAGTGCGTGTGCTCGGTGCGGGCATGCTGGTCGGCCACGGCGACGTGGCGGGCACCGCGATGGACAGCACTGCATTGCTGGGTGGCACCGGCCCGTCCTGGCGCGAGGATGGCTTCAACCGCCTGCGCGTGTTCGGCACGCTGATGCCGCGCGGAGGTGATCTGGTCACCCATGGCTACGTCAACATCATGCCCGGCGGCAAAGTGCTGTTCGACGTGACCGAGAGCGGCGACAGTGCCGGTGGTCGCGTGCGCGTGGGTAATTTCTTCGACCCGTCCACCAACAAAGTGCTCGATGGCGCGCTGGTGATCTCCAAGGGCGCCTTCCTTGAACTGAACGTGGCGCAGGGCTATTACAGCAAGGACTTCCGTCGCGATCTGGTTGAAGGCCCGATCTACCAGGATGGCTTCCAGGAGGTCGTGCGGCTGGGCGACACTGGCTACCGCGCCAGCATCAGCGGCGGTGAGGTGTTCCGTCCGCGCCACAACTCGCTGTTGAGTTTCAATGTCAGGCAGACGGCCGACGGTCTGTGGCTGACCGCCAACCCGGGCTTCGACCAGTGGGATCTGTTCGCCAACGGCCCGTCCGGTGATGACCTGGGGCGTGTGCTGGGAGCTGCATCCGATCGCCAGGACAGTGGCCTGAAGCCGCTGCTGGGCGTACTGCAGTTTGCCGACCGCGACGTGGTCGCGCAGCAGGCCGGTGCGCTGCGTGGCGATGCGCACGCCACCCTGCGCCTGG
>NZ_JASGBV010000015.1:0-3611 GCF_030053245.1 Stenotrophomonas sp. RS-48 | reverse complement strand
ACGCAGCCCCCTCTCCCTCCGCGTGTCAGGCCTCCACGCGTCTGTTGAACTGGCTCTGCTGGAGCGTCCGTACACCGAGCCGCTGCGTGGGTGGCAGGCGTTTGGACACAGTAAAGGAGGAGGCGACCGCCGCAGGCGGGCGACGGGGGACATGTGTCCAAATGCCTGCCACCCGCGCAGCGGCCCGGAAGCTCGCGACCACAGTCACCGAAGCCACAGAAGCCACCAACAAAAAACCCGGCTTTCGCCGGGCTTTCCGTTTCACCGGGCATGGCCCGGCGCAAGCGCCTTACTTCTTCTTCGGCATGTACAGATCGGTGATCGTGCCGTCGTAGATTTCCGAAGCCATCGCCACCGATTCACTCAGCGTCGGATGGGCATGGATGGTGTGGCCGATGTCTTCAGCTTCCGCGCCCATCTCGATCGCCAGACCGATCTCGGCCAGCAGGTCACCGGCATGCACACCGACGATCGCGCCACCGATGATGCGGTGGGTCTCTTCATCGAAGATCAGCTTGGTGAAGCCCTCGGTGCGACCGATGCCGATCGCGCGGCCACTGGCCGCCCACGGGAACTTGGCCACGCCGACCTTCAGGCCCTTGGCCTTGGCCTCGGTCTCGGTCACGCCCACCCAGGCGATCTCCGGGTTGGTGTAGGCCACCGACGGAATCACGCGGGCCAC
The DNA here is from genome assembly GCF_030053245.1 of Stenotrophomonas sp. RS-48. NCBI lineage: Bacteria > Pseudomonadati > Pseudomonadota > Gammaproteobacteria > Lysobacterales > Lysobacteraceae > Stenotrophomonas > Stenotrophomonas sp. RS-48. The sequence continues at coordinate 2,929 of NZ_JASGBV010000015.1, read as the reverse complement.
CCACTCCTTCTTGTGGCCGGCCGCCACTTCAGCCGCCAGCTTGCCCTCGTGCGTGGCCTTGTGGGCCAGCATCGGGTTGCCGACGATGTCACCGATGGCGAAGATGTGCGGCACATTGGTACGCATCTGCCGGTCAACCGGGATGAAGCCACGCTCGGTGACCTGCACGCCAGCCTTCTCGGCATCGATCTTCTTGCCATTCGGCGAACGACCCACGGCGACCAGCACGCGGTCGAAGGTCCCCTGCGCCAGCGCCGGCGACTGCCCTTCCTCGGCCGCCTCGAAGGTCACGGTGATGCCCTTGGCATCGGCGGTGACGCCCGACGCCTTGGTCTTCAGGTGAACGTCGATGCCCTGCTTCTTCAGGCGGTCGGCCAGCGGCTTGACCAGGTCCTTGTCGGCGCCCGGCATCAGCTGGTCCATGAATTCGACCACGGTAACCTTGCTGCCCAGCGCACCGTACACGGTCGCCATTTCCAGGCCGATGATGCCGCCACCGACAACCAGCAGCGAACCCGGCACTTCGGCCAGCTCCAGCGCGTCGGTGGAATCCATCACACGCTTGTCGCCCCACGGGAAGTTAGGCAGCTTCACCGCCTGCGAACCCGCGGCGATGATGCACTTCTGGAAGCGCAGCAGCTGCGTGCTGCCGTCAGCGGCGGTGATCTCCAGCTCGTTGGCCGACAGGAACCGACCGACACCCTGCACGTTGCGCACCTTGCGCTGCTTGGCCATGCCAGCCAGACCCTTGGTCAGCTGGTTGACGACCTTTTCCTTGTACTGGCGCAGCTTGTCCAGCGTAATCGTCGGCTTGCCGAACTCCACGCCGAAATCGCCGGCATGGGCGACTTCATCGATGACCGCCGCCGCATGCAGCAGTGCCTTGGACGGAATGCAGCCGACGTTGAGGCAGACGCCGCCGAGGCTGGCGTAGCGCTCGACCAGTACCGTATCCAGGCCGACATCGGCTGCGCGGAACGCGGCGGTGTAGCCGCCCGGGCCGGAGCCCAGCACGACCATCTCGCATTCGATGTCGGCCGGCTTGCCGCTGGCCAGCGCCGGCTTCGGTGCGGCCGGTTCGGTCGGGGCACGATGCGACGGGGTGACCGGCGGCTTGCTGGCCGGGGCGGCGGCCGCCGGCGCAGGTGCGGACGCCTTGGCCGGGGCCTCGGCGGCTCCTTCGGTGTCCAGCAGGACCACCACGGCCCCCTCGGACAGCGTATCGCCGAGCTTGACCTTCAGTTCCTTGACCACACCGGCGGCCGAGGACGGCACTTCCAGCGTGGCCTTGTCCGATTCCAGGGTCACCAGGCCCTGGTCTTTCTTCACCGTGTCGCCGACGGCGACCAATACTTCGATCACCGGCACATCGCTGTAATCGCCGATGTCGGGAACCTTGACTTCAATCGTGGCCATGGTGGGTTTTCCTCATGCCCGCCCGGCGTGGCCGGCGGGCTGTCACTGCGTTTCGTCAGGCGGCCGCGCCAGGGGCGACGGCCACACGGTGGGGGCGAAGCGGTGCCTTACAGCAGCACGCGGCGCATGTCGGCCAGCACCTGCGACAGGTACGTGGTGAAGCGTGCGGCCAGGGCGCCATCGATGACGCGGTGGTCGTAGCTCAGCGACAGCGGCAGCAGCAGCTTCGGCGCGAATTCCTTGCCATTCCAGACCGGCTGGATGGAGGACTTGGACACGCCCAGGATGGCCACTTCCGGCGCATTGACGATCGGGGTGAACGCGGTGCCACCAATCCCGCCCAGCGAGCTGATCGAGAAGCAGCCGCCACTCATGTCGGCCGGGCCCAGCTTGCCGTCGCGCGCCTTCTTGGCCAGCTCGCCGGTTTCCTGTGCGATCTGCACCACGCCCTTCTTGTCGACGTCGCGGATCACCGGCACGACCAGGCCGTTCGGCGTATCGGCAGCGAACCCGATGTTGAAGTACTTCTTCAGGGTCAGGTTCTCGCCGCTGGCGTCCAGCGAGGCGTTGAACTCCGGGAACTTCTTCAGCGCCGCGGCGCTGGCCTTGATCAGGAAGGCGAGCATGGTCAGCTTGATGCCGGCCTTCTCGTTCTCCTTGTTCAGTGCGACGCGCAGTGCTTCCAGATCGGTGATGTCGGCCTGGTCGAACTGGGTGACGTGCGGAATCATCGCCCAGTTGCGGGCCAGGTTCGCGCCGGAGATCTTCTTGATGCGCGACAGCGGCTGCACTTCGGTCTCGCCGAACTTGCTGAAATCGACCTTCGGCCACGGCAGCAGGTTCAGCCCACCGCCTGCGGCGGCAGCGGTGCCGCCCGCGGCCGGAACGCCACCACTGAGCGCGGCCTTGACGAATTTCTGCACGTCACCCTTGGTGATGCGCCCGCCCTTCTCGGTACCGCTGATCTGCAGCAGGTCCACGCCCAGCTCGCGGGCGAACACGCGCACCGCCGGGGTGGCATACGGCACCTTGGCCGGCAGCACGCCATCGGCGTTGAACTGTACGGGCGGGCTGGACGGAGCGCCGGCCGACGCGATCTCACGAGCCGCCAGCTTGTCCGGCTGGGCGGGCACAGCGACCGGCTCGACCTTGGTGGCGGTCTCGGCAGCGGCCGGGGCCGCCGCAGCCGCTTCGCGGGTCGGCGCCGGCGCAGCAGCACCCTCGGCTTCGATGATGGCCACCACATTGCCCTGCGACAGGGTGTCCCCCACCTTGACCTTCAGTTCCTTGACCACACCGGCCACCGAGGACGGCACTTCCATGGTCGCCTTGTCGCTTTCCAGCGTGACCAGGCCCTGATCCTTCTTGACGGTGTCGCCCACGGCGACCAGCACTTCGATGACCGGGATGTCGGTGTAATCGCCGATGTCCGGCACCCGGGCTTCAACCGCACCGCCACCGGCAGCCGGGGCGGCCGGCGCGGCAGCCGCCGGGGCCGGGGCGCTCTGGGTGG
>NZ_JASGBV010000136.1:0-8848 GCF_030053245.1 Stenotrophomonas sp. RS-48 | reverse complement strand
CGTATCCGCGGATGAACCCCTCCAGGTGGCGGGCGCGATCTTCGATGGTGGTGAAGATCTCCGGCAGGCGCCGCCCCGGCATCTACAGGAAGATCCAATGGCAGGACTGCGACTGATCGTCGGTCTGGGCAATCCCGGATCGGAGCACGCCCGGACCCGGCACAATGCCGGGTTTCATTTCGTTGAGGCCCTGGCGGAAAAGGCAGGGGCGCGATGGAACGTGGACAGCAAGCTGTTCGGCGAGACCGCCAAGGTCGAGATCGCCGGGCAGACGGTATGGCTGCTCAAGCCTGCCACTTTCATGAACCTCAGTGGCAAATCGGTCACCGCCGCGCAGCGGTTCTGGAAGATCGAGCCCGAGGAAACCCTGTTGGCGCATGATGAACTGGACCTCCCGCCCGGTGTGGCGCGGCTCAAGTTCGACGGCGGTCATGGCGGCCAGAATGGCCTGCGTGACACCATCCGCCTGCTGGGTCACGGCAAGTTCCATCGCCTGCGCGTGGGCATCGGCCATCCCGGCCACAAGGATCGCGTGGTGGGCTGGGTGCTGGGCCGCCCGTCCAAGGACGACGACCTGCTGATCGCGCGCGCCATCGACGATGCGATCGACGTGATGCCGCTGGCCGTGCAGGGCGATTTCAATGAAGCGATGAAGCGCCTGAACACCCCGAAGTAGCTGCCAACCCCGGTTGGCACCCGCAATGATCGATTGAAACAGCTTGGGAAAGCGGCGCGCGCGCTGTTTTCCCAATCAATTTCACCCCAGAGGTTGTCAAAGATGGGTATCAAATGCGGCATCGTCGGCCTGCCCAACGTCGGCAAGTCGACCCTGTTCAACGCGCTGACCAAGGCGGGCATCGCCGCGGCGAACTTCCCGTTCTGCACCATCGAACCGAACGTCGGCATCGTGCCGGTGCCGGACCCGCGCCTGAACGAGCTGGCAGCGATCATCAACCCGCAGAAGGTCATTCCGACCGCCGTGGAATTCGTCGACATCGCCGGCCTGGTCGCCGGCGCTGCCAGCGGCGAAGGACTGGGCAACAAGTTCCTCGCGCACATCCGCGAAGTCGATGCGATCACCCACGTGGTGCGCTGCTTCGAGAACGCCGACGTCATCCATGTCAACAACAAGGTCGATCCCATTTCGGATATCGAAACCATCGATACCGAGCTGGCCCTGGCTGATCTGGATAGCGTCGAGAAGGCGCTGAACCGCGCCGAGCGCGCTGCCAAGGGTGGCGACAAGGAGGCCGCCGCGCGCAAGCCGGTGCTGGCCAAGCTGCAGGCTGCGCTTTCTGACGGCAAGTCCGGCCGTTCGGTGGGTCTGGACGAGGAAGAGAAGGCGCTGGTGCGCGACCTGTTCCTGCTGACCCTGAAGCCGGTGATGTACATCGCCAACGTGCTGGAGGACGGGTTCGAGAACAACCCGCACCTGGAAGCCGTGCGCGCGCACGCTGCCGCCGAGGGCGCGCAGGTGGTACCGGTGTCCGCCGCGATCGAGGAAGAACTGTCGCAGCTTGACGACGAGGATCGCGACACGTTCCTGGCCGACCTGGGCCTGAGCGAGCCGGGCCTGAACCGCGTGATCAACGCGGCCTACAGCCTGCTGGGCCTGCAGACCTACTTCACTGCCGGCGTGAAGGAAGTCCGCGCCTGGACCGTGCGCAAGGGTGCCACCGCCCCGCAGGCCGCCGCGGTCATCCACACCGACTTCGAGAAGGGCTTCATCCGCGCCGAAACCATCGCGTATGACGACTTCATCAAGTACAAGGGCGAAGCCGGTGCCAAGGAAGCCGGTCGCCTGCGTCTGGAAGGCAAGGAATACCGCGTGCAGGAAGGCGACGTGCTGCACTTCCGCTTCAACGTCTGATCCAGCGTCATCGGATCGACCCCGGACGCCCCGCCCCGAGCGGGGCGTCCGCGTTTCCGGCATCCGTCTCTGCGCTGGACAAAAATTGACCATGCTCTGAAACGCCTGCAGCGCAACGTTCGCACACACTTGTCCACATCAAACCCCCACCGCTTTCCACGCGCGGTGTGGAAAACCCAGCGTGCCGCTGTAGAGCCGAGCCCATGCCCGGCTGATGCCAGCCGGAGCCGAGCATGGTCTCGGCTCTACAGAAGCTTGTCCGCACGCCGTGGACAAAATTTCACCACGCTTCGAGACGCCTGCGCGACAACGCTCTCACCCACTTGTCCACATCAAGTTCCCATTGCCTTCCACGCGCCGTGTGGAAAACAATCGCGGCCGTGGACAAAAAATAACCACGCATGGAAACGCCTGAGGCGCAAGGCTCTCGCCTACTTGTCCACACCAAGCCCCCATCGCTTTCCACGCGTGGTGTGGAAAACCACGGCCGACAGCAGATTCCGATTTCGGACTTGTTGCATGGTGCGCGGCGCGGTGCTGCTTCAGGCTGGCCTCTGACCCTTCCACTGACACGGGCGGCATCACGCCTGTGCGCGACCCGGAGAGTTGCTATGACGACGCGAACGTATGGGTGGGTAGTGGCGATCGCGGCCCTCGGGTTGCTTCTGGCCTACGGCTACCAGTACATGGTCGTGCGGCCTGCACGAGGGAGTGCATCAGCCCCGGAGTGCAGTGCGGTCAGCCTGTTGAGTGCCATGCGCGAGCGGCTGCGACCCGAAGCGGACTTCAGCGAAAGCGGTGGTATCTACCTGGACTCTGTTGACCCGGAGGATCCAGAGGCACTGATCGCCTATGCAGCACTGGGCCGTATCTGCCGGGAGCCAGCAGGACGACGCACCGATGAGGGGCAGGCCGTTGCCAGACGGCTTGCCCGGATCGCATCCAGCTTCATCGTCGGGGGAAAGCTTGAGCCCGGTCGCTACGTCCTGACCGCGGCCACGGATGGCTCCCGGGGCGATGAAGTGGTGGCAGTGTCACCGGAACACCTTGCACTGCTGCGGAGCATGAACACCCGCACGCTGGGGAGAGCAGTGATGCTGATGGACAGCAAGCGTCCCTACGGTGATATGCATTATTTCTACATCGACATGGCCCGCGCGCTGGGGGAGCCGGTTCCGCTGGACGCGAATGGTAATGCGACGTTCGCGCCGGGGGTGATTGCCCGGTACGACGAACTGCATGGACAGATGCTTGATGTGGTCCGTGTCTTCTGGCGCTTTGCGGAGCCGGCGCAGTCTACGTCCTGAGCGGAACTGCACGCGGAAGGGGACGGAGGCCTGCGCCCCCGTCTTCCCGCCTGAGTTCAATGCAGCGGCACGCCTTACAGCGCGCTGCCGCCGAACTTGTGCGTGTACTGCAGATTGATCGTGCGGCCCACGCTGTCGAACCAGGAGACGTCGTAGTACGGGTACGCCGTGTATGTGGCGTCCTTCGGCGGCATCTTGTTGAACACGTTGACCACAGACAGGGACAGGCGCGAGTGGTCGTCGAAGCGATACTGTACCGACGCGTTGTAGCGGTACGTGGCCCTGATGTACGGGCTGTCGCCGCTGTCCCAGTCGAACACCTGGTCGTAGCTGTCCGAGGTGGGCAGCTTGCCCAGTCGCGAACCGTACACGGTGGCCGACCACGCATCCTTTTCCCACGTCACACTGACGCTGCTCTTGGTGCGTGGGATGTCGAAGCCGCTGTTCACCGCGAACTGGTCCTCGATCGCATCGCCGGTGTAGCGCTGGAAATCGTGCTTCTTCACCCAGGTGTGGCTGCCGTTGAAGATGAAGTCACCGATACCGGTCTGCAGGCGGTAGCGCAGGCCTGCATCGATGCCTGAGGTCGACTCGCGTGCCACGTTGATCGGATTCACGTGCACCCCGTACAGGCGGCCGTCGGCGGTCCGGGTCACCCGCGCCAGTGCGTCCACGCAGGTCGGTGACGTGATGTCGGCGTCGCCCAGGCGGCAGTTCGCTTCACTGGCCAGGATCGTGCGCACGTCCATGTCCTGCACCTGCCTGCGCATGTCGATGTCGAACCAATCCACCGAAAGATCCAGCCCTGCGGCCGGCGACCAGACGAAGCCTGCGCTCCACGAGGTGCTGGTCTCCGGGTCCAGCTCGCGGTTGCCGCTGCGGCTGCGGATGACGTTGCGCTCGTAGTCCGAGCAGTCGTCGGCCTGTTCGGCGCGGCAGCTGTACAGGTCCTCGGCGCTGGTCTCGTCGTTGCCGGGGCCGGCAAACACGTAGTGCAGGTCCGGGGCGCGGAAGGCCGTGCCGTACGAGCCGCGCACCAGCAGGCTCTCGACCGGGCGCCACTCAAGGCCGCCGCTCCAGGTCGCCTTGCCGATCGTGTGGCCGGAGTAGCGGTACTGGTCATAGCGACCGGCCACGCTCAGGTTGATCGTCTCGTGCAGCGGCATGCGCAGCTCGGCGGCCGTTGCCCAGCGGTTGCGCGAACCCTTGCCGTCGGAATCCTTCCAGCTGTAGTAGTAGTACTGGGTCGCCAGCGGATCGGGATTCAGCGCGTAGGCCTGCTGGCCCACTTCCACGGTCGCGGCAAAACCGGCATCGCCGCCGGGCAGGGCGAACAGCGAGCCGTTGGTCAGGGTGAGGGCGGCCGTCTCGGTGCGGGACTTCGGGGTATAGGTGGTGCGTGCGGCGATCGCGTCGTACTCGGCGCGGGTCAGCGGGCGGTACAGCCGCGACGGATCGGCGTTGTAGATCGGGAAGCCGTCATCGTCCTCGCCCAGCTGCGGGCCCAGGAACAGGTCGTTGGCCCTGCCGGCGATGATCTGCGGCCAGCTGATCCGCGACTGGTACTGCGAATGGCTCAACGCCGCTTCGTAATCCCAGTTGCCGGCCAGGTTGCCCTTGAAGCCGGTGGTCACGCTGAAGGTCTTCTGCGTGCTGCGCACCATCGCGTTGCGCAGGCCACCCATTTCCTCGGGTGAGAACTGGCGCTGCCAGAACTCGATTTCGCCGGTGGCTTCGTTGCTGAAGTAGCCCGACTCGTCTCCGTCGGCGGCCATGCGGCCCCACGACGTCACATCGCGCATCAGCGCCAGCGTGTGGTAACCCATCTGCACGTCGGCGAACCACTGCTGGCCGTTGTCGAAGTCATAGCTCAGCGAGGCATAGCCGTTGGCGCCGCGGCGCTTGCTGAGGATGGTGCCGTAGCCGATCGACGCGTCGCTGCCGCAGTAGTAGCCGTAGCGGGGGCGGAAGGCATGGTAGGTGCTGCCCTGGTTCTGTCCGCTCAGGGCATCGCAGGTGGCCGCGCCCGGATCCAGGTAGTCATCGTTGTAGTCGGTGCGCAGGTAGGCACGGCGGGCGATGCGCGAGCCCTCGGTCGGCCCGTCCTGGGTCGAATCCTGGATGTCGCGCTCATAGGCCCACAGCGGCGTCTGCGACTGCAGCTCCACGCTGTACACCGCATTGAAGCGGCCCGCGCTGAACCCGCTGGACAGACTCATGTCGAAGGAATCGCCACCGCCTTCACTGGTGGTACCCATGCGCACGTCGACCGTGGTGCCGTCGGCCTTCTTCTTGAGGATGAAGTTGACCACGCCGGCGATCGCGTCCGAACCATAGATGGCCGAGGCGCTGCCGGTCAGTACTTCGATGCGGTCGATCATGCCCAGCGGAATGTTGGACACGTCGGTGAAGTTGCTGCGGCCCTGGAACGGCATCGGGAAATCGGCGATGCGGCGGCCGTTGACCAGCACCAGGGTGTGGTTGGGCCCCAGCCCGCGCAGGTCGACCTGCTGCGCACCCGGCGAGAAGTCGGCGCCGCTGGAGGATTGCTGGCTCTGCGTCTCGCCGCCGTTCTGGGTCATTGCCCGCAGCACGTCGGGCACGGTGGTGAAGCCGCTGGAACGGATCTGTTCGGCGTCGATCACCGTGATCGGGGCGGGGCCCTCGACCTGGGCGCGCGGAATGCGTGAGCCGGTGACCTGTACCGCATCGAGCTGCCGTACCGGAGAGGAGGCCGGAGCCTGGGCCGCCGCAGAAGCGGCAAGGCCCATCAACGCCAGCTGGATCGACCACGCCATCGCCTGTCTACGCATGAGAAGTTCCCGGAAGTAATGCCGGCCCGCAGAGGAGGGGCCCATCCCCCATTCAGATTTCCGCAATGGGCGCCGGCATTTAACGCCTTTTTCATGCCCTTGACTACTGATGACCCATCTGGCAAAGAGTGAAAACGCTTGCAGGTCGTTTCTGTTCAGGGAGATCAAGATGCGACGGTTCCATCGAAGGCTGCGTCACGTGCTTGCCGGCCTGGCAGTGCTGGTTCTCCTGGGCTCGCCGCTGGCCGCGTCCGCGCAGGACCTGCAGGGGCCGGGATTCGCCTATTACGAGACCGGCGATCTCGATGCCCCGCGACCGGGGCCGAGGGCGCCGGCGATGATGCTGATGGGCGGCGGAGAGTGGGTGCCGGAGGCGTTCCAGTGGTGGTTGAAGCAGGCCGGCAATGGCCGCGTGCTGATCCTGCGCGCCTCCGGCAGCGACGAGCTGCAGGAGCGTCTGCACCATGACATCGGCGGCACCACCGCCGTGCAGACCCTGGTGTTCGACAGCCGTCGTGGCGCCGACGACCCGGCCGTACTGCGGGTGGTGGCCGCGGCCGACGCCATCTTCATCGCCGGCGGCGACCAGTCGCGCTACATCCGCTTCTGGAAGGGGACCGCACTCAACCGCGCGCTCAATGCCCACGTCCGTGCCGGCAAACCGATCGCCGGCACCAGTGCCGGATTGGCGATCCTCGGTGGCTATGCCTACGGCGCGCTTGACGGTGGCAGCGTCACCTCCGCCGCCGCGCTGGCCGACCCGATGGGCAGCGCGGTGACGATGGACAGTGGCTTCCTGCAGATGCCCTATCTGCAGCGGGTGGTCACCGACACCCACTTCGACCGGCGTGATCGTCTCGGTCGCCTGATCGTTTTCGTTGCCCGTGCCGCGCAGGACAGTGGCGACCCGGACATGATCGGCATCGGCGTGGACGAAGACACCGCGCTGTGCGTGGAGCCTGACGGACGCGCGCAGGTCTACAGCGCCGATGGTCATGGCAGGGTCTGGGTGGTCCGCCCGGGCCGTGGCGCGGACCGGCTCACGCAGGGCGAACCGCTGCGTTTCCACGCTGTGCCGGTTACCGTGGTGGCAAGCGGTGGCCGCATGCGGCTGGACGACTTCCAGGCCGATGCCGACTATCACGCAGCGGTCGATGTTGACGGTGGCCGGATTGAACTGATCCGTCGCTGACCGCTGCTGCCGGCCGCGCGCCGGCGCTTCCCTTCAGGCATCTCGTCGAGCCTGCTCGATGCCATCGCTTCCATTTCCGGAGATATCGATGAAGCTTCATCTGGCGCTGTCTGCGCTGCTGTCCCTGCCGTTGCTCGCCCATGCTGCGCCGGATGCGTCGCCCCTGCTGGTCATCCATGGCGGTGCCGGCGTCGAGCGCAAGGATCTGTCCGCCGCCGAGGAGAAGGCGGCACGTGCGGCACTCCGTGCGGCGCTGCTGAAGGGGCATGCCGAGCTGGCAGCCGGTCGCCCTGCACTGGCGGCGGTCACCGCAGCGATCACCGTTCTCGAGGACGATCCCACGTTCAATGCCGGCAAAGGCGCGGTGTTCACCCACGACGGGCGCAACGAGCTGGATGCGGCCGTGATGGATGGCGCCACCCAGGCGGCCGGCGCGGTGGCCGGCGTGCAGCGCGTACGCAACCCGATCCTGCTGGCAACGGCCGTGATGCAGGAATCGAAACACGTGATGATGGTCGGGCAGGGCGCTGAGGCGTTCGCCGTCGAGCAGGGCATGACCCTGGTCGATCCTTCGTACTTCCGCACCGACAAGCGCTGGCAGCAGCTGCAGCGCGCACTGAAGGAGGAGGCCGGCGGCCAGGCCCACGCCGACCTGGAAACGGCCCGGCACTTCGGCACGGTCGGTGCGGTTGCGCTGGATGCGCAGGGGCGCCTGGCAGCGGGGACCTCCACCGGAGGAATGACCAACAAGCGCTACGGGCGCGTCGGCGATTCGCCGATCATCGGCGCCGGCACCTGGGCCGATGCACGCTGTGCGGTGTCGGGGACCGGGTGGGGCGAGTACTACATCCGCACCGCTGCCGCGCACGAGATCTGCGCGCGTATCCGCTACCAGGGCCAGTCGCCGGCGGAGGCGGGCAGGGGCGTGATCAACGAGGCGATTCCGCAGATGGGTGGGGATGGCGGTGCGATCGTGCTCTCCGCCGATGGAAAAGCGGCCACGCCGTTCAACACGCAGGGCATGTACCGCGGCTGGATCGGTGCCGACGGCGTTCCGCATGTGGCGATCTTCGCCGACGAGGCCTTGGCACTGCCCGGGCAATAGGCTTGCGTATCAAAGGGTTTGCGACGCATGTGAAAAAAAGTGAAAAAAAGCGTTGACAGGCCCCCGCTTCATCTCCAGAATTGCGGGCTCACCACCACACACCGCAACGCTTCGGCGGCACGGGATGGGGTTGAAACGGAGGGATACCCAAGCGGCCAACGGGGGCAGACTGTAAATCTGCTGGCTTACGCCTTCGGTGGTTCGAATCCACCTCCCTCCACCAGCTTCACGTTGTGGCACTTCCCGGTGCGGGAGTAGTTCAATGGTAGAACCTCAGCCTTCCAAGCTGATGGTGCGGGTTCGATTCCCGTCTCCCGCTCCATTGAATGAACTTTGAATGTTATCGAGTTCATGCCATAATGCAAAACTCGCTCACGTAGCTCAGTCGGTAGAGCACTTCCTTGGTAAGGAAGAGGTCGAAGGTTCGATTCCTTTCGTGAGCACCATCTTCAGCACCACACCAGACGAATTCGAGATAAGCAGCCATGGCCAAGGGTAAGTTCGAGCGCACCAAGCCGCACGTCAACGTCGGCACCATCGGTCACGTCGACCACGGCAAGA
>NZ_JASGBV010000135.1:0-5325 GCF_030053245.1 Stenotrophomonas sp. RS-48 | reverse complement strand
CGAGGGCCATGGCCAGCGCCAGATGGTCCGAGAAGGCCGCCGGTACGGCTTCGACCGCGCGGGTCTGCAGGCTGCTGCTGACCAGGATGTGGTCGATGGCGCGGTCCGGGCGCCAGCTGGGGAACGTCGGCACGATGCAGCCTGGAGGCTGCAGCCGGGTCTTCTGGTACAGCACCTGCATTTCCGGTCGTTCGGCCAGGCAGTTGAAGTCACCCATCAGCACGGCGTTGGGGTGGTCGGACAGCAGCTCGGCGATGAAACCGAGCTGTGCCATCCGCGAGCCGGCACCCAGCGAGAGGTGGGCCACGGCCACGGCCAGACCGTCCCTGCCATCACCGAACCTGGCCAGCAGCACGCCACGCCCGCCGATGCGGCCGGGCAGGGCGTGGTCCTGCACCTCCACCGGCTCCAGTTTGCTCAGCAGGCCGTTGGCACTGGATGCAACCCCGCCCATGCGCCGGTTCGGCTGGTGGCTCCAGTAGTTGAAGCCGGCACGCTGGGCCAGGTAGTGGGTCTGGTTGGTGAAGCCCGAACGCAGGCTGCCTGGATCGGCTTCCTGCAGGCCAACGATGTCGTGCCCACGCGCCAGTGTGGCAATCGCATCAAGACTGCTGCGCTTGCGACCCGCCGGCAGCGCATGTGACCAGCTGCGGGTCACATAGTCGCTGTAGCGGCGGGTACTGGAGCCGGCCTGGATGTTGGCCGTCAGCAGACGCAGGGTCCGTGTAGAGGGGGAATTCACGGCCGGGGACAGCTTCTCTTGGATCAGTGAGCCTGGGCCGCACCGCGCTCGCGGGCGATCAGGTGGTCGGCGATGCGCAGCATGTCCGGGAAGCTCTTGCCCTTCACCAGGTACTTGCCGTTGACGATGATCGACGGGGTGCCGCTGATCTGGCTGCGCTGCGCGAACTGCTTGGCCGAGTTGGTCTTGGCATTCACCGCGAAGCTGCCCATGGTGGCGGCGAACTGCTTCGGATCGACGCCGTAGCCGGCGTAGAACTTGGCGATGTCCTCGACCGAATCACGGCCGCGTTCGCCCTTCAGGGTCTTCTGCGAGTGGATGGCGGCGTACAGCGCCTCGTGGGTCTTCTCCTGCACGCCCAGCGTCTGCGCGGCATAGAAGGCACGGGCGTAGTCGTCCCAGGTGCCGCCGAACATGGCGGGCACGTAGACGAAGTTCACGTCGCCCGGCAGACCGGCTTTCCACGGGCCGACCAGCGGCTGGAAGGCGGCGCAGGCCGGGCAGACGTAGCCGAAGATCTCGACCACTTCGACCTTGCCGGCAACCGGCTGGAAGGGCTGGCCGTTCGGAATTTCCTGGTAGTCCTCACCGGCCACCGGCGCCGGACCGGTCAGTGCGGTGGTCGTCGGGGCCGGAGCGGCCGCCGGAGCGGCTTCGGCGGCCTTCTCGCCTTCGGCTGCCGGGGCCGCGCCTGCGTTGTCAGTGGCCGGTGCCGCAGCGGGGTCGGTGCTGGCCGGGGTGGTGGTCGGCTCGGCCGGGGCGGCGGAGGTGTTGGCGGTGCCGTCGTCGGCCTTGCAGGCCGCCAGGATCGGCAGCAGCGCTGCGAGTGCGAGGGCGTAGCGGATCTTCATGGAAGCGTCTCCAGCATCTGGAATGGTGGGGCCGGCGGCGGGCGCCGGCCAGGGGGAAATGATGACACGCGGCGGCGACAGCGCCGTGTCGGGAGTGGGCGTTGGTTCAGCGGCCGCGGTTGGCGCGGACCTGGGCGATCAGCGCCGAGGCAATGCGCAGCTGGTCGTCGAAGCTGCTGCCGCGGACGAGATACTGGCCGTTGATGATCAGCGCGGGGGTACCGGGGATGCGGGTGCGCTGGGCAAATGCCCGCGCCGCGTCGACCTTCTTCTGCACGGCGTCGCCCCGCAGGGCCTGGGTGTAACGCTCGGGCGCCACGCCGTACGCCTTGTAGAAGGTGGCGAGCTCATCGGCCGAGACATTCTGCATCGGCAGGGTGCCCTGCTCGTGCAGAGCCTTGAACACGGCCGCATGGCTGCGCTTGGCGACGCCGACTTCTTCGGCGGCGTAATAGGCCAGCGCCCAGGCATCCCAGGCGCCCCCGAACGCCGCCGGCACCGGAGTGAAGCGCACATCCGCCGGCAGCTTGGCCGCCCAGGCTTCCAGCTGTGGTTCGAAACGCGCGCAGTGCGGGCAGGTGTAGCCGAACACCTCGACCACTTCGATCTTGCCGGCGAGCGGCTGGAACGGACCGGCCTGGGCGATGCGCTCGTAGTCGCGACCTTCGACCAGCGGGGCTGCGGCAGGGGCGGCACTGGCGGCCATCGGCAGCAGCACCAGCAGGGACAACAGCAGGCGGGGAATCAACCTCATCGACACGCATCTCCGTTGAAAAAGCAACGCCGGCGCAGTCGCCGGCGTGAAGGAAACATACCGCAGGCGCGGGCCGCGGTGGCGGCCCGGGCCGACCAGTGGCGGTCAGGGGGCGGCGGCCGGTCGTGCCGGCGTGGCTTCGGTGGCCACGTCGTCGGCCCGGTTGTGCAGGCCCTGCAGGTAGCTGGACAGCGCCTGCACTTCCTGTTCGGTCAGCTTCTGTGCCACCGCGGCCATGATCTGGAAGTGTGCTTTGTCGGTTTCGTTGGTCTGCCCGGCCTGGTACTCCTGCAGGCGGCGCGCGACATAGCTGGCGTGCTGCCCACCGATATGCGGGTAGGCCGGGCCCGGGTTGCCGGCGCCGCTGGGGCCGTGACAGGCCATGCAGGCCGGCAGCCCGCGCGACGCGTCGCCGCCGCGGTACAGCTGCTGGCCGATCTGGTAGAACTTCATGCCCTTGTAGGGACCTTCGGTCACCGCCGTGTCGTCGGCGATGCCGGCGGTGGCCTTCTGCGTGGCGAAGAACGCGCCGATGTCGCGCATGTCCTGCGGGGTGAGGTTCTGCACGAACGGCACCATCGCCACTGCCGCACCGGAGCTGCGCTGGCCGTTGGCGATCAGGGCCATCTGCTGGGCGACATAGCGCTCGCTCTGGCCGGCGATGGACGGGTACATCTCGACCGTGGAATTGCCGTCGGCACCATGGCAGGCCGCGCAGGCTGCAGCTTTGCCCTGGCCAGCCTTGGCATCGCCCCAGGTCGTCTTGCTGAAATCCACCTCCAGCGAGGCGGTGTTGATCGGCCCGTTGTCGGGCAGCGGGGTCAACGTGGTCTGCGCGAACGCAGCGGCGGCAACAACGACAGCAGTGGCAAGGGCGGATACGGCAAGAACGCGAGCGTGGCGCATGCTAAAGCTCCGTATGGACCGGGCCGGGCGGTGGCCGCCGGCATCGCCCGGATTATCAACGGCGTTTCCACGCACGGTCAACGAAGCAGTGCAGCAAAATCCCCGCTGGGGCCGTCGGCACGGGCGCGCGGCGCCGCAACATGCGATCCTATGCGCATGTCATTGCTCCTTGAACGCGCCCGTTACCACCTCTCGGCCCACAACGCGCGGCAGCTGCCGCCCGACGAAGGGGCCGAAGTGGCCTTCGCCGGCCGCTCCAACGCCGGCAAGTCCAGCGCCCTCAATGCGTTGACCCGGCAGAATGCCCTGGCCCGCGTCTCCAAGACCCCCGGCCGCACGCAGCAGCTGGTGTTCTTCCAGATCACCCCGGAAGCAAGCCTGGTCGACCTTCCCGGCTACGGCTACGCCAAGGTGCCGCTGGAGCTGCAGGCGCACTGGCAGGCCTTCATCGACAGGTACTTCCGTACCCGGGAGGCACTGAAGGGGCTGGTGGTGGTGATGGACATCCGCCACCCGCTGAAGGACTACGACCGCCAGATGCTGTCTTACGCCGTACAGCGCGGCCTGCCGGCGCATGCGCTGCTGACCAAGGCCGACAAGCTGGGCCGCGGCCAGCAGATGCAGACGCTGCAGAAGGTGCGCAAGGAACTGCAGTCGGCCTACGGCGACAGCGTCAGCGTGCAGGTGTTTTCCGGCGAAGACCGCACCGGCGTGGACGAAGCCCGTGCCGTGATCGGTGGCTGGCTGGGACTGGAATAACCTCTCGCCCGCCGGGCATGGCCCGGCGCTACCGGATCGGTGGGTGCCGACCTTGGTCGGCACACCCTCACAATGGCGAATACTCCGCCGGCACCCAGGCATAGGCCTGGCCTTCCCTGCGCACGTGGCCCAGGCCCGGGAAAGGCAGATGCGCACCCGCCACCCACCACGCCCCGGCGGTGGCCTGCTGCAACAGACTGCGGCGGCTGGCCGTGGCCGCCTTGCGGTCCGAATCGGCCTCGAACGCGGCTTTCGGGTGGGCGAACTGCACCGCGTGGAAGTGCAGCACGTCGCCCCACACCAGCAGTGACTGGCCCTGGCTGTCGAACCGGTAAGAGACGTGGCCGGGGGTGTGGCCATGAGTATCCATCGCCAGGGCACCGCCGGGGAGGGCATCGCCAGGCTGGAAGGTACGCAGGTGGCCGCTGGCCTGATAAGGCGCCACGGCGGTTCGGGCGAGCGGGAAGGCAAAGCGCACGCCCTCCGGTGCGGTGGTTTCGCTGGCCGGGTTGAGCCAGTAGTCCGCGTCGGCCCTGGACAGCCACACCGTCGCGTTCGGATAGGCCGGCTTGCCCTGCGCGTCGAGCACGCCGCACAGATGGTCGGGGTGGGCGTGGGTCAGCAGGATGTCGTCCACCTCGGCGGGATCCACGCCTGTGGCACGCAGGTTCCCCAGTACCTGGCCCAGGCCGGGACCGAAGCACTGTGCGGTGCCCGTGTCGACCAGGGTGAGGTGATTGCCCTGGCGGATCAGGTAAGCATTGACCGCGGTCTGCAGGCCCTTGCTGTCTTCGGGGACATAGCGGCCTTCCAGCAGGCGGGTGACCAGCGTCGGCGGCACGTCGACCACTTCCTGCCGGCCGAGTGCGACCACGCCATCGAACAGAGCGGTGACCTGCAGGGTGCCGATGCGGTGGTGATAGACGCCGGGCATCTGCCGGGTGGGTGCGGGTGAGGTGGCTTCGGCGAGTGCGGTCAGCGGCAGCGCAGCCAGGGCCAGCAGCAGGGCGCCGTGCAGCGGCAGGTGATGCAGGGTCATGAGGGTTCTCGATGGAGGACGGGCGGTTCCGTTGCGGCTAGCGTGCCGTGGCCGGCGTGCGCGCGGCGCTCAAACCGCTGCGCGGAATGCTCAGGGAGTGGGGGCTGGCAGGGCTGCGCCCTGCACCCGCAGAGGCAACGGCCGAAGCAACAGCGGGCTATCCGTGGATGGCGGGGTGGGTCCGGCTGCGGGGGACGCCGTAAATACGTCCCTGTAGGCTCGGTCGCGCCATCCATGGCGCTCACGCCCCCGCAACCGGACCCACCCCGCCTTC
>NZ_JASGBV010000134.1:0-7383 GCF_030053245.1 Stenotrophomonas sp. RS-48 | reverse complement strand
CGCGGTCACCAGCAAACCCCGCTCGTGGCATGGCCCCGCGATCCGGCCGGCATCCACATCCAGCCGCTGGACAGCGGCGACCACGCCGGCGCTGTTGTCGATGCGCAGATCGACTTCCGCCTGTGGCGCCTGCCGCAACAGGTCGGCGATGCGCGCCGGCAGCAGGTAGTTGCCGATGGTGGTGCTGGCCGCCAGCACCAGCCGCAACGGTGCCCCCTGCGCGGGGTCCCCGCCTGCAGCGAGCTGGCGCTCGAGATCAACGGCATTGACCAGCAGCGCGCGGGCCGGTTCCAGCAGCGCGCGGCCATGGCCGTTCAGCACCAGGCGGCGACCGACACGGTCGAACAGGGGCGTGCCGAAGTGCGCCTCCAGCTCCTGCAGGGCGGCACTGCTGGCCGACTGCGAGAGCGCGATGGCCTGGCCGGCCGCGGAGGTACTTCCGTGGTCGGCAATGGCGACGAAGACCTGTAGCTGGCGCAGAGTCAGGCGCATGGCCTTTACCTATAAAGCAGGTAGATTCTACTTATATTATTCGTTTTACAGGTCATTGGCGCAGGCGCATGCTTTTCATCGTTCCCCACACCGGTCCCGCGATGAGCACCTCCGCCCCCTCCACCTGGTCCCTGCCCGTTCTGCGGCAGCGCTGGCAGCCGCGCCTGCCCGGGCTGCTGCTGGCGGGCCTGCTCGCTGCGGCATCGCTTCATCTGGCGGACCTGCCATGGCTGCAGGCGCATGGCCTGAGCGCGCTGACCGTGGCGATCGTCGCCGGTATCGCGGTCGGCAATACCCTCTACCCGCGGCTGGCGCCGCGCAGCGCGGCAGGCATCGGCTTCGCCAAGCACTGGCTGCTGCGTGCCGGCATTGTGCTGTATGGCCTGCGCCTGACGTTCCAGGACATCGGCCATGTCGGCATCGCCGGCGTGCTGATGGACGTGCTGGTGGTCGCCAGCACATTTGGCCTGGCCTGTTGGCTGGGCACGCGCGTGTTCAGGATGGAGCGTGAGGCGGCGATGCTGATCGGCGCCGGCAGTGCCATCTGTGGCGCGGCGGCAGTGATGGCGGCCGAGCCGGTGGTGCGTGGTCGTGCGGCACAGGTAACGGTGGCGGTATCGACCGTGGTGGTGTTCGGTACGCTTGCCATGTTCCTGTATCCGGCGCTGTATGCGTTGCTGCAGTCGCACGGCTGGCTGGCGATGGACGCGCGGCAGTACGGCCTGTTCACCGGGGCGACCGTGCACGAAGTGGCGCAGGTGGTGGCTGCCGGCCGTGCCGTGGGTGAGGCGGCTGCCGATACCGCCGTCATCACCAAGATGGTTCGGGTGATGCTGCTTGCGCCCTTCCTGGTCGTGCTGTCGCTCTGGCTGGCACGCGGCAGCAGGGCAACGTCCGAGGGCAGCAAGGCCCGCATCGTTGTGCCGTGGTTCGCGTTCGGTTTCGTCGCCGTGGCCGGCATGAACTCGCTGCAGCTGCTGCCCGCCGGACTTCACGCAGCGCTGGTGCAGCTGGACACGGTGCTGCTGGCGATGGCGATGGCGGCGCTGGGCGTGACCACCCATGTCTCCGCGCTGCGCCAGGCGGGCCTGAAGCCGCTGCTGCTGGCGCTGCTCCTGTTCGCCTGGCTGCTGTTCGGTGGCCTGGCGATCCACCAGGGCGTGCTGGCGATGCTGCACTGAGCGCAGGTCTGCCGATACGGCCGCTGCCCCGGGAGACGGTGACGGCCGCGCGCGCAGGTACAATGCGCCATGACTGATTTCTCGACCCTGCCGCTGAGCCCGGCCCTGCAGCCCGGCCTGGATGCCCTCGGCTACACCACCCTGACCCCTGTGCAGGCCCAGAGCCTGCCCGCCATCCTCGATGGCCGCGACGTGATCGCGCAGGCTCCGACCGGCAGCGGCAAGACCGCTGCGTTCGGCCTGGGGCTGCTGCAGGCGATCGATCCGAGCCTGATCCGCGTACAGGCGCTGGTGCTGTGCCCGACCCGCGAACTGGCCGACCAGGTCGGCAAGCAGATCCGCAAGCTGGCCACCGGCATCCCCAACCTGAAGCTGCTGCTGCTGGTCGGCGGCGTACCGCTGGGACCACAGCTCGCCTCGCTGGAAGGCCACGACCCGCACGTGGTGGTCGGCACCCCTGGCCGCGTGCAGGAGCTGGCACGCAAGCGCGCGCTGAATCTTGGCGCGGTGCGCACGCTGGTGCTGGACGAAGCCGATCGCATGCTCGACATGGGCTTTGAAGAGCCCATCCGCGAAATCGCCGGACGCACCCACAAGGACCGGCAGAGCCTGCTGTTCTCGGCCACCTTCCCCGACAGCATCCGTGCCATTGCCCGTGACCTGCTGCGCAATGCCGTTGAAGTCACGGTGGAAGGCGCTGACCAGGCGCCGGCCATCCGCCACCTGTTCTGCGAGGTCGAGCCGGCCCATCGGCAGAAGGCGCTGGCCGGCCTGCTGCTCAAGTACACGCCCGAATCGGCAGTGGTGTTCTGCAATACCCGCAAGGACGTGGATGAGGTCGCCCATTCGCTGCAGCAGTTCGGCTTCTCGGCGCTGGCCCTGCACGGTGACATGGAGCAGCGTGACCGTGAGGAAGTGCTGCTGCTCCTGGCCAACCGCAGCTGCAACGTGCTGGTCGCCAGCGACGTCGCCGCGCGCGGTCTGGACGTGGAAGAGCTGGCGGCGGTGATCAACTACGAGCTGCCGACCGATGTCGAAAGCTACCAGCACCGCGTTGGACGTACCGGCCGTGCCGGCGCCAGCGGCCTGGCCATCAGCCTGGTCGCGGGCCGCGAAAAGACCCGCGCCGAAGCGATCGAAGCACAGATGGGGCATGCGCTGGACTGGCAGAAAACGCCGCTGGCGACGTCACGTCCCGCCGAGTTGCCGCAGGCAGCGATGCGCACCCTGCGCATCGACGGTGGCAAGACAGACAAGCTGCGCCCGGGCGACATCCTCGGCGCCTTGACCGGCGACGCCGGCCTGTCGGGCAAGTTCATCGGCAAGATCGCGATCTTCCCGACCCGCTCCTACGTGGCGATCGCGCGCGAGCAGGCCAGCAAGGCCGTGGCGAAACTGGAGGCCGGCAAGATCAAGGGCCGCCGCTTCCGCGTACGGATGATGTAAGGCCCAGCGACAGGTAGCGCCGGGCCATGCCCGGCGACAGTCTCAGAACGGGTAGCGCCGGGCCATGCCCGGCGGCAGTCTCAGAACACCAGCTCGGTGTGCAGCGGCAGGTCCGCCTGCCAGCGGGCGCGGCCACCCAGGCCATCCAGCTCGACCAGGACGCCAGCACCGACCACGTCCACGCCCAACCGCCGCACCAGCGACAATGCGGCCACCAGCGTGCCGCCAGTCGCCAGCACGTCATCGATGATCGCCACGCGCGCGCCGGCCGCCAGCGCATCGGCATGCACTTCGATGCAGTCGCTGCGGTACTCCAGTGTGTATTCCTCGCGCAGCACCTGGCCGGGCAGCTTGCCCGGCTTGCGCACCGGCACGAAGCCGACGCCCAGTTCCAGTGCCATCGCGGCGCCCAGGATGAAACCGCGCGATTCGATACCCACCACCGCGTCCAGTTTCTGGTCGCGCCAGCGGTCGGCCATCGCGCGGATGGCATCACGGAAGTCCTCGCCGTGCGCGAGCAGCGGCATGATGTCCTTGAACAGGATGCCGGGCTTGGGGAAGTCGGCGATGTCGCGCAGGCGCGAGGCCCACGCGGGGACGGCCACGGTGGCGTCGGTCATTGCAGCTACCAGCTTGTATGGCGGCATAGGGTAACCGGTTCGTCCGTACGCTGCCCGTTCCCGGCATCTTCGCGCCGCTGCGTTCCATCAATGGCGCCACAGCATCACGCCAAAATCGCACACGCGTGCGATAATCGCCGTGATCGGTCATTCACCCGCCTTGCGTCATAAGCAGATCGACGCCTGCACGCCGTCACGGCCCGCAGCCGCCCTGGATGCCGTCGGCCCCCGCCACGCCTGGCGCGCGCGGGGCTTCCCCGCCTTCGCGCGGGTTCCTGCAATGAGGTTCATGCAACGTGGACGAGACGACGAAGGTTCCGGCCGTGTGCCGTGTGCTGGTGATCCTGCTCGGCATCCTGGTGACGCTGTTCGGCCTGGCTCTGCTGGTCGGCGGCGTACGCCTGGTGCAGCTGGGGGGCAGCTGGTACTTCCTGCTGATGGGCGTGGCGTCTGCCGTGGCCGGCGTGCTGCTGGTGATGCGCCGGCCGAACGGTGCGCTGCTGTACGGCCTGGCGTTCGTGGCTACGCTGCTGTGGGCGCTGGTGGATGCCGGCTGGAATTTCTGGCCGCTGGTTTCGCGCCTGGTGATGCCCGCCGTGCTCGCCCTGCTGGTCGCCTTGGCCTGGCCGGTGCTGCGCCGCAGCCGCGGCCAGGTGGCCGGTCGCGGCGCCTATGGCGTGGCTGCAGTGCTGCTGGTGGGTCTGCTGGGTACTGCATTCGCAGCGTTCCAGCCGCGTCCCGTGCAGGCGGCGCAGGGCACCACACCCCCCGTAGTGCCCGTGGCCAAGGGCGCTGAGCAGCGCGACTGGATGCACTGGGGCAATACCACCGCCGGTACCCGCTTTGCCGCACTGGACCAGATCACCCCGGCCAATGTGAAAGAGCTGCAGGTGGCCTGGACCGCGCGTACCGGCGATGTACCGGAAAGCAACGGCTTCGGCGCCGAAGACCAGAACACCCCGCTGCAGATCGGCGACACCCTGTACCTGTGCACCCCGCACAACCAGGTGATCGCCGTTGATGCCGATTCGGGCAAGCAGCGCTGGGCCTTCGATCCCAAGGCCACCGCACCGAACTGGCAGCGTTGCCGGGGCCTGGGCTATTTCGATGCGACCACCGCACCGGCCGCCGCGACGACGGCTACACCGGCACCGGCACCAGTGCCGGCCACTGACGTGGCGAGCACCGGCCCGGCGCTGTGCGGGAAGCGCATCCTGATGACCTCCATCGACGCCCGCCTGTTCGCGCTGGATGCGAACACCGGTGCCCTTTGCCCGGACTTTGGCAGCAACGGGGTGGTCGACCTGAAGGTCGGCATGGGCGAGATCAAGCCCGGTTTCTACACCCTCACCGCCGCGCCGCTGGTGGCGGGCGAGCTGATCGTGGTCGGCGGTCGGGTGGCCGACAACATCGAAGTGGGTGAACCGTCCGGCGTGGTGCGTGCGTACAACGTGCGCACCGGTGCGCTGGTCTGGATCTGGGATCTTTCAAAGGAGACCCCGGACGTGCCGCTGGATCCGTCGATCCACTACACCCGTGCGACGCCGAATGTGTGGACGTCGATGGCCTACGACCCGCAACTGGGCCTGGTCTACCTGCCCACCGGCAACACCACGCCGGATCAGTGGGCCGGCGAACGCACGCCGCAGGACGACAAGTACAGCTCTGCCGTGGTCGCGCTCGACGTCGCCACCGGCAAGGAACGCTGGGTGTACCAGACCGTACACCACGATCTGTGGGACTACGATCTGCCCGCGCAGCCGACCCTGATCGATGTACCCGACGGAAAGGGCGGCACATTGCCGGCGCTGCTGCAGGTCACCAAGGCCGGGCAGATCTTCATGCTCAACCGGCAGACCGGCGTGCCGATCAGCGAAGTGCGCGACATTCCGGCGCCGCAGGGCAACGCCGAGGGCGAGCGCTACGCCGCCACCCAGCCGCTGTCGGTGGGCCTGCCGCAGATCGGCGCGGAAACGCTGACCGAGTCGGACATGTGGGGAGCCACCCCGATCGACCAGATGCTGTGCCGCATCCAGTTCAAGCAGTTCCGCTACGACGGCATGTACACGCCGCCGGGCGAAGACCTGGCGCTGCAATGGCCGGGTTCGCTGGGCGGCATGAACTGGGGCAGCGCCTCGGTCGACCCGACCACCGGCTATCTGTTCGTCAATGACATGCGCCTGGGCCTGTGGACCAAGCTGATTCCGCGCGCGCAGATGAGCAGCGGCGACGGCGGCGTGGAAATGGGCGCGGCCTCGCAGACCGGCACGCCCTATGGTTCGCTGCGCGACCGATTCCTGTCCAAGCTTGGCATTCCCTGCCAGAAGCCCCCGTTCGGCACGATGTCGGCGATCAACCTGGCGACCCGCAAACTGGTCTGGCAGGTACCGGTGGGCACGGTGAAGGACACCGGTCCGATGGGCATCAAGATGGGCCTGTCGATCCCGATCGGCATGCCGACCCTGGGCGGTTCGCTGGCCACCCAGTCAGGCCTGCTGTTCTTCGCGGGCACGCAGGATTACTACCTGCGTGCCTACGACAGCCGTACCGGCGATGAGCTGTGGAAAGCACGCATGCCGGTGGGTAGCCAGGGCACGCCGATGACCTATGTCTCGCCAAAGACCGGCCGTCAGTACGTGGTGATCTCCGCCGGTGGCGCCCGCCAGTCGCCGGACCGCGGCGATTACGTGATTGCCTACGCGCTGCCCGAGCGCAGGTGAACCCTGCCCCGTAGCGTCGCCTGCCGGGCGGCGCTACCCGGGTACCGGTTGCTGGTGCGAGCGCTTACCATGCAAGGTCGAACCCGATGAAAGCTGCTGCCATGCCTGCCGCCGTTCCTCCCAGCCGTCGCCCCAAGCGCGCTCCTGCTCCGCCGCAGGACCGTGGCCTGGCCCATGAGCTGATGCAGCAGATCCAGGACAACCAGGGCGATCCGGACTTCATGACATCGCTCGGTCGCGGCCTGGCCGTGCTGAGCGTGTTCTCGCAGCACCCACGCGAAGTGACCATGTCACAGATCAGCACCGATACCGGCATCTCGCGTGCCGCGGTGCGGCGCGTGCTGTATACGCTGGAAAAGCTGGGCTATGTCGGCGAACAGGGCCGTGGCTACGTGCTGCTGCCGCGCGTGCTGGGCATGGGCGGTGCCTATGTGGCGTCGTCGTCGATGACCGCCGCAGCGCAGCCGGTGCTCGACGCCCTGCGCGACGACGTGCATGAATCCTGCTCGCTGGGCGTGCTGGACGGCGACGACATCCTGTACGTGGCACGTGCGGAAACCGTGCGCATCATGTCGATTGGACTGCGCGCGGGCAGCCGTCTGCCTGCCTACTGCACATCGATGGGCCGCGTGTTGCTCGCGGCGTTGCCGCGCGACACGCTGGAAGGCTATCTGGAACGCAATCCGCTGCGGCCGCGCACCGAGCGCACCATCACCCGCATGGATGATTTCCTGGACACGCTGGAGAAGGTGCGCCGCGAAGGTGTGTCCCTGGTCGACCAGGAACTGGAGATCGGCCTGCGCTCGATCGCAGTGCCTGTGCGTTCGCGCAGCGGTGACGTGGTTGGTGCGTTGAACATCGAGCGCATCGATCTGGGCACGGGAGATTCGGGCAGCGTGCTCACCCTCACTGCGGCGGAAGTGG
>NZ_JASGBV010000133.1:0-4305 GCF_030053245.1 Stenotrophomonas sp. RS-48 | reverse complement strand
AGTGCAAACACTGCGGCGCCGTACTCCGCACGCACCAGCCCGGCCAGCGCATCCGGAGAGCCGGCAGCTGCCACGTCGGCGTTGGCCACCATCACCAGTACCGCCAGGCCCAGCGCACCGCCGATCTGCTGTGCAGTGGCCGCCATGCCCGACGCCACGCCCTGCTGCGCCGCCGGCACGCCCTGACCCGCCACGATCCACATCGCGGTCCAGGTCATGCCCTGGCCGATGCTCAACACCACCACGCCCGGCAGCAATGGCCAGAAATTCGAGGCATGCGGCAGTGCCGCCGCCACCCAGGCGATGCCGACGGCACCGGCCAGGTTGCCGATCACCAGCACCCTGCGCGCGCTCCAGCGCTGCAGCGTCCACTCGGCAAGCTGGATGCCCACGGTGCACACCGCCGTGGCCGGCAGGAATGCCAGGCCGGCCTGCAGCGGACTCCAGCCGTAGCCGTCCTGGAAGTACAGCGCCATGAAGTAGTACTGCACACCGTAGCTGCTCATGAAAGCGAAGGTCAGGCCGAGGGCGGCACGAAGGCCCGGCAGGCGCAGCAGCGCGAACTGCATCAGTGGATCGCGGCTGCGCAGCTCGATCTGCACGAACGCGAACAGGATCAGTATCGACAGCACCAGGCAGCCCAGCGTGACGGGCGCCGCCCACCCCCATTCGGGGCCCTGTACCAGCGTGGTCACCAGCAGGCTGCCACCCAGGGTCACGGTGATGCAGCCGGCCAGATCGAACGAACGGCCCTGCGGGCGCGAAGCATCGGGCGGCAGCCACGCACCGGCGGCAAGCGCGCACGCGGTGGCCAGCGGCACGATCACCGCCAGCACCGCCGGCCAGCCGAAGGCCTGGGTGAGTACGCCACCGAGCAGCGTACCCAAGGCAAGACCCACTGCACTGGCCATGCTCCAGATCGCCAGCGCGCGGTTGCGGGCCGGGCCTTCTTCATACAGCGTGTTGATCAGGGCCAGCGTTGCCGGGAACAGCAGCGCGGCACCGATGCCCTGCGCTGCGCGCGCGATGATCAACAGGCCCGCATTCGGCGCCAGCGCGCCGAGCAGCGATGCCACCGCGAACAACAGCATGCCCAGGCGGTAGAAGCGGCGGCGGCCGATCAGGTCGGCGGCACGCCCGCCCAGCAGCAGGCTGCCGCCGAAGGCCACGGTGTAGGCACTGACCACCCATTGCAGCTGCTGCGCGTTGATCTGCAGCGCGCGGCCCATGTCATGCAGCGCGACAAAGATGATGGTGGCATCCAGGGCGATGATCAGCTGGGCGGTGGCCAGCAGGGTCAGTGCCCAGCGCGGGTATTTGAGGGGAGGCATCGGTGGTCTGGACTGAAGGGGGAGCGCAGTCTCATTGATGCAGCGAAATCAATAAACCCCTCACCCGCCATATCTGTCATGATTTTCTGCATGAGTGGATCATCGATGGACCTCAACGCGGTGCGCATGCTGGTGCAGGTGGCCGAAGCACGCAGCTTCACCGTCGCTGCCGGCCAGCTCGGCCTGAGCCAATCCGGGCTGTCGCGCGCGATCAGCCGGCTCGAGGTGGACCTGGGCGTGAAGCTGCTGCAGCGGAACACGCGCAACGTGGCATTGACCCCGGATGGGCGCCAGTTTGTAGAACAGGTCGCGCCACTGCTGTGCGGACTGGAGGACGCGGAACGGCAGCTTGCCGATCGCCCCTGCACGCCGTCGGGCACGCTGAAGATCAGTGCGCCGTCGATGTTCGGCCGCAAGGTGCTGGTGCCCCTGCTGGCGCCGCTGCTGGAGCGTCATTCACAACTGCAGGTCGAAGCCGTGCTCAGCGATCGCCTGGTCGACCTGGTCGAAGAGGGGTTCGACGCCGCGCTGCGTACCGGCACCATCGCCGACCAGCGCATCGTCGCCCGGCCCCTGCGACCGCTGCGCTGGGTGACCGTCGCCAGCCCGGACTACCTCGCCCGGCGCGGTGCACCGGGCGATGTGGCCGCACTGGCGGGGCATGCCTGCCTGGCCGTGCGCAACCTGCGCAGTGGCCGCCTGGTGGACTGGCAGTTCCTTCAGGACGGCCAGCTGCGCGAGTTCACGCCACCGACGCGGATGGTGTTCGACAGCGGCGACCCATTGGTGGAAGCCGCCATCGCCGGTATCGGCATCGTGCAGGTAATGGACTTCGCCGTGGCCGACGCCTTGGCCGACGGCCGTCTGCTGCGCGTGCTGCAACCGTATGAAGGCCGCAGCCGCGAACTCTCTTTGATCTACCCACCTTCGCGCCAGCACTCGCCGAAGCTGCAGGTGCTGGCCGACGCGCTGCTTGCAGGGGACTGGTAGCACCGGGCCATGCCCGGCGAGTCAAACCGCGGCAACAGATCGCGATGCCGCCGGGCGTGGCCCGGCGCTACCGGCGCGTTACGCGAAGCTGTCCGTGGCGCGCACCAGCGCGTCGACATTCTCCGCTTCGAACGCGGAGTGGCCCGATGCCGGGGTGATTTCCAGCTTCGCCTTCGGCCACACCTTGGTCAGGTCCCAGGCATTGGCGAGCGGGCACACCACGTCGTAGCGGCCATGCACGATCACGCCCGGGATGTCGGCGATGCGGTGCGCGTCGCGCAGCAGCTGGTCTTCCACCTCGAAGAAGCCACCATTGACGAAGTAGTGGTTCTCGATACGGGCAAAGGCCAGCGCGAAATGCGGGTCTTCGTGGCTGTTGATGAAGTCGTCATCCACATGCAGGAAGCTGGTCGCACCCTCCCACACGGCCCAGGCCTTGGCTGCTTCCAGGCGGGTCGCCTCGTCTTCACTGGTCAGGCGACGGTGGAACGCCGAGATCAGGTCATGGCGTTCAACCACCGGAATGGGCTTCAGATAGTGCTCCCATGCATCGGGGAACAGGCGGTTGGCGCCTTCCTGGTAGAACCACTCCAGCTCCCAGCGGCGGAGCATGAAGATGCCGCGCAGAACCAGTTCGGTGACGCGCTGCGGATGGGTTTCGGCGTAGGCCAGCGCCAGGGTTGACCCCCAGCTGCCTCCGAACACCTGCCAGCGGTCGACGTTCAGATGCTCGCGCAGCCGCTCGATATCGGCGACGAGGTCCCAGGTGGTGTTGTCCACCAGATCCGCATGCGGCGTGGAGCGGCCGGCACCGCGCTGGTCGAACAGGATGATGCGGTACTTCGCCGGGTCATGGAACTGGCGCATCTTGTCGCTGCAACCGCCGCCCGGACCGCCGTGCAGCATCACCACCGGCTTGCCATCCGGATTGCCGCACTGCTCGAAGTACAGCGTGTGGCGGTCGTCGACCTTCAGGGTGCCGACGTCATAGGGGGTGATGGCGGGGTACAGCGTACGCATGCTTGCAGCTCCAGGGTGATGCCCTGCCGGGGCAGGAGAACCCACATTCTAGGCCGGTCGCCGGCCGAGGGTGACCCGATCACGCTGCTCAAGGTCCTGCTGGGTCTGCACGTCGGCGAAACCGGCCGCATCGAACAGCGTGCGGATCGCCGCGCCCTGGTCCCAGCCGTGCTCGATCAGCAGCCAGCCCGCCGGCTGCAGGTGTTCGGGCGCGCCTGCAACGATGCGGCGGATATCGTCCAGTCCGTCGATGCCGGACGCCAGCGCGCTGGCCGGCTCGAACCTCAGGTCGCCCTGCTGCAGATGCGGATCTTCGCTGGCGATGTAGGGCGGATTGCTGGCAATCAGTGCAAAGCGCGCGCCCTGCAGCGGTGCGTACCAGTCCTGTCCACCTTCAGCGAAACGCACGTTGCGCAGTTCATGGTGGGCGGCATTGCGCGCAGCCATGGCCAGTGCACCGGGGCTGGCATCGGTGGCCAGCACCTGTGCCAGCGGCCGCTCGCTGGCCAGGGCCAGGGCGATCGCACCACTGCCGGTCCCGAGGTCGGCCACGGACAGCGGGCGGTCCGATGGCAGGCGTTCCAGCGCCAGCTCCACCAGCAGTTCGGTTTCCGGACGCGGGATGAGGGTCGCCGCATCGACCCGCAGATCAAGCGTCCAGAACCCGCGCCGGCCGGTCAGGTAGGCCACCGGCTCACCGGCGGCGCGACGCGCCAGCAGCGCCTCGAAGGCAGCCTGCGCCGTTGCCGGCAGCGGATCGGTCGCATGGGCGAACAGCCAGCTGCGTGGACGCTCCAGCACATGCAGCAGCAGCAGCTCGGCTTCGTGGCGGGCGTCGATGCCGCCCAGGCGGGCGCTGGCGTCGGCCACCACCTGGCGCAGGGAGGGTTGGGTTGGGGAAGACATTCCGCAATTGTAGAGCCGAGCCCATGCTCGGCTGCTTCTGGAACAGCCGAGCATGGGC
>NZ_JASGBV010000132.1:0-2791 GCF_030053245.1 Stenotrophomonas sp. RS-48 | reverse complement strand
CCTGGAGGCTCGGTCGCGCCATCCATGGCGCTCACGCCCCCGCAACCGGACCCACCCCGCCTTCGACAGTTTCCCGCGGTCTGTCGGAACGGCGTTCTGCTCTGCCAGGTGTCGACCGTGGTCGACACATCCACGCAATGCGTGGATGAACATGGAAATGATCGAAGGCGCTGTCTGTGGAGTCGAGCCATGCTCGACTCACGCGCGCAGCGCACAGAGGCCGCTTACGCCGAGGCGTAGCGCACGGCCGTGCCGATCCAGCGGTTGACCACGCGGTCGGCCAGTGCGGGCTGCTGCGCCAGCAGGCGCTCGGCCAGGTCATGCACGCCGGGCAGCAGGCCGGCGTCGCGTGCCAGATCGGCGATGCGGAAGCCGGCCAGGCCTGTCTGCCGCGTGCCAAGCAGTTCGCCCGGCCCGCGCAGTTCCAGGTCCTTCTCGGCGATGACGAAGCCATCGTTGGTGTCGCGCATGGTCTGCAGACGCTCGCGCGCCATCTGCGAAAGCGGCGCCTGGTACAGCAACACGCAGCGCGACACCGCCGAACCGCGGCCGACGCGACCGCGCAGCTGGTGCAGCTGGGCCAGGCCCAGACGCTCGGCGTTCTCGATCACCATCAGCGAGGCATTGGGCACGTCCACACCCACTTCGATCACCGTGGTCGCCACCAGCAGGTCGATGTCACCGCCCTTGAACGCGACCATCGTCGCCTGCTTCTCGGCGGCTTTCATCCGCCCGTGCACCAGCCCCACGCGCACGCCCGGCAGCAGCGCCTGCAGCGATTCGAAGGTGGCCTGTGCGGGCGTGGCGTCCAGCTCTTCGCTTTCCTCGATCAGCGTGCACACCCAGTACACCTGCCGTCCTTCCGCGCAGGCCAGGGCGATACGTTCGATCAGCTCCGGCCGGCGGTCGTTGTTCAGGGCCACGGTCTGCACCGGCGTACGGCCCGGTGGCAGTTCGTCGATGGCCGATACGTCCAGGTCCGCGTACTCGGACATCGCCAGCGTGCGCGGAATCGGCGTGGCAGTCATCACCAGCTGGTGTGGCACGCTGTTGCCACCGGCGCCCTTGTCGCGCAGCGCCAGGCGCTGGTGCACGCCGAAGCGGTGCTGTTCGTCGACGATGGCCAGGGCGAGGTCCTGGAACACCACCGCCTCCTGCATCAGCGCGTGGGTACCGACCACCACCTGCGCTTCGCCATTGGCGACCTGTTCCATCACCTTCGCGCGCGCCTTGCCGGTGACCTTGCCGGCCAGCCAGGCGATACGTACACCCAGCGGCTCCAGCCAACCGCGCAGATTGTTGAGATGCTGTTCGGCCAGCAGTTCGGTGGGCGCAGCCAGCGCGACCTGCTTGCCCTGCTCTACCGCCAGCATGGCGGCCAGCGCGGCCACCACGGTCTTGCCGGAACCCACGTCGCCCTGCACCAGCCGCAGCATGGGACGGGGTCGCGCGAGGTCTTCGCGGATCTGCTTGAACACGCGTGCCTGCGCACCGGTGAGGGCGAACGGCAGCTGCTTCAGCAGGGCCTTGGCCAGCGCACCGGGGCCGGCCAGCGGCGGCGCATGATGCGCCTGCAGCGCGATGCGTTGGCGACGCAGGCTGAGATGGTGTGCCAGCAGTTCTTCCATCGCCAGCCGGCGCTGCGCCGGATGGGTGCCGGCGGCCAGCGCGGCCAGGTCGGCATCCGGTGGCGGCCGGTGCACCGTCAACAGCGCACTGCGCAGCGACGGCAGGCCGAGGCCATCTAGCCAGCCAACGGGCAGCAGTTCCAGCGCGGCTTCTTCAGGCAGGCGATCCAGCGCCTGGCCGATCAGCCTGCGCATCGTCATCGGGCCCACACCTTCCACCGTGGGATACACCGGATCGAGGCGGTCGCCAAGTTCAGGATCATCGTTGCGCCCCAGCACCTGGTAGCTGGGATGAACGATTTCCAGGCCAAGGTGGCCCGGCTTGGGCGTACCGAAACAGCGCAGGCGGTTGCCGACCGCGAACTGGCCGACCTGCTGCTGGCGGAAATGGAAGAAGCGCAGCACCAGGGTGCCCTGCCCCTCGTCCTCGACCGCCACCTTCAGCATCGGCCGGTAGCGCATGCCGCGCTCGACCGCGACGACGCGCACTTCCACCTGTGCCGGCACGCCGGATCGCAGGTCTTCGATGCGGGTCAGCCGGGTCCGGTCCTCATAGCGCAGCGGCAGGTGAAGCCAGAGATCCTGCAGGGTGGCCAGGCCACGCGCCTGCAGCTTGGCGGCCACGGCCGGACCCACGCCGGCGAGCATCGCCAGGGATGCTTCGCCGGACGGTGACAGGACCGGAGTGACCGCCGCCTTGCGTGCCACGGGGGCGTCAGTCGATGACCATCACCGCGTCGACCTCGAAGTTGGCGCCCTTCGGCAGGCCGGAGACTTCGATGGTGGAACGGGCCGGGAACGGAGCCTGGAAGTAGTCCTGCATGACAGCGTTGACCTTGGCGAACTCGCCCAGGTCGGTCAGGTACAGGCCAAGGCGCACGACCTGGTCCAGCGAACCGCCGGCAGCTTCGGCCACGGCCTTGAGGTTGTCGAACGCGCGGCGGGCCTGGGCTTCGACATCACCGGCACCGACGATGTCGCCGGTCGCCGGATCAAGCGGGATCTGGCCGGAGAAATACACGGTGTTGCCGGCGCGCACGGCCTGCGAGTAAGGGCCGATGGCGGCAGGCGCCTTTTCGGTGTTGATGATCTGGCGGGACATGGTCGCTCCGGTGCATTTGGAAAACAGAGCGGCGATTGTAGCAACCCGGTAGCGGCGGGGC
>NZ_JASGBV010000131.1:0-4688 GCF_030053245.1 Stenotrophomonas sp. RS-48 | reverse complement strand
AGTGCTGCGACAGCCCGAAACCGATCACGCACAGCCCGAAGCCCGCGACCGCAGACAACAGCACCCGGCCAGTAATCACCCTGCGGACTAAGGACCTTCCCCAAAGCAAAAAGCAGAGCCAAGAAATTAACCATAACCAACACAAAAAACCATCTACGCGAGAGCCTTCTATTTATACCAGCCTTGGATATGTACCATGAATGCTGATTATCTACTCGCGACCGCAAATAAAATGACACGCGCTCATCAAGATTCAAACATCTAACTTGGCGCATCCTATCGGTCAATGGAACCCCGCCAAAGAAATCCAGAGATATTTCCGATATCTTCTTATTCGATGATATTATATCAGACAAATGCTCCTTAAATTTTCGCTCAGCACGCGCCAAATCACCATCGAAAGGTGCCGCCCGCATCATAAATCGCCAAGACACAGTCTTTATCGACTCCGCGAGCGCGCGCGCGCCATACCAATTTCTCTGAGGCTGCTTACTCCCTAGATATATTGTAATTGCGAGCGTCGCAAGCAAAGGAATAACCTGAATTACCGCAAAAACCTGGCTCTTTATATTCGCCACTGACAAAGATGCGGCAAGTATAAGAAATATGTAATTAAAACCCAGCGCGAGAAAGAAATGCCCCTGCGATTCCGCCGAAGCAGAATCAGCAGCCCTGTAAATAGACGGATATTCTGCGTCTTTCACAATCCAATTCGCCTATATTCTTCGGGGTAGAAGTACAAATCCGCCATTTGACGATCACGGTAGAACTGAAATGCGTCGCAAAATTCGTCAAGTGCAAGCTCGATTGCTTTTGCCTTAAAAGGCACATGAATACTGCATGTACCACGCAAAACAGGAGGACATCGATCAACATCAAGCGAGCGTCCGCCATTTAAGTTAACGACAACAACGGGTATCTCCAAATCCAAGCAGGACTCAATTTCCCACCGGACGTATCTGTACAGATTTTTGGTACTTTCACCCACGAGAACAATGGCCTGCTTGGTAGCCGACAACCTTTCGCGAAGCACTCGCTTCACATATACCTCGCTGGCGGCACTTCCAATCGGCCTAATTGAATGCGCGTCAAGAAAATCAAAATCCATTCGCTCGTTTTTCACCCAACCCAGCATATATGCATAGGCCCACATATCCTTGTCACCATCGAATATCACGTAGGTCCTGTCGCGATAACCCATGTCAACCTCAAGCTGAACCGGAATTACGATTGTGCCATAAGATGATCTTCAGCATGAGTGATATGCCCTACATCCCAAAGGTGCCGAGGGCATTCCGCAATAACGAACAAACACAAAGAAAAGGGCGCCAAGGCGCCCAAATTCTTTGCAAAATTTCCTGGAAACTCATTCCCACTCAATAGTCGCCGGCGGCTTCCCCGAGATGTCATAAACCACCCGCGACACCCCCCGCAACTCATTGATGATCCGGTTGCTCACCGTCCCCAGGAACTCATACGGCAGATGCGCCCAGTGCGCCGTCATGAAATCGATCGTCTCCACCGCCCGCAGCGCAATCACCCACTCATAAGCCCGCGCGTCGCCCACCACGCCCACCGACTTCACCGGCAGGAACACGGCAAACGCCTGGCTGGTCTTGTCGTACAGGTCAGCCTTGCGCAGCTCATCAATGAAAATGGCATCGGCCTTGGCCAGCAGTTCGGCGTATTCCGGCTTCACCTCACCCAGAATGCGCACGCCCAGGCCCGGGCCCGGGAACGGGTGGCGGTAGACCATGGTGCGCGGCAGGCCCAGCTCAACGCCCAGGCGGCGCACTTCGTCCTTGAACAGCTCGCGCAGCGGCTCCACCAGGCCCAGCTTCATGTGCTCCGGCAGGCCGCCCACGTTGTGGTGGCTCTTGATCACATGCGCCTTGCCGGTCTTGCTGCCGGCCGACTCGATCACGTCCGGGTAGATGGTGCCCTGCGCCAGCCACTTGGCATTGCTCAGCTTGTTCGACTCTTCATCGAAGATCTCAACGAACAGGTTACCGATGATCTTGCGCTTGGCTTCCGGATCGCTCACGCCTTCCAGCGCCTTGAAGTAGCGGTCGGCGGCGTTCACGCGCACGACCTTCACGCCCATGTGCTCGGCGAACATCGCCATCACCTGGTCGCCTTCCTGCCAGCGCAGCAGGCCGGTATCCACGAACACGCAGGTCAGCTTTTCGCCGATGGCCTTGTGCAGCAGCGCAGCCACGACGGACGAATCGACGCCACCGGACAGGCCCAGGATCACTTCGTCATCGCCCACCTGTTCGCGCACGCGCGCGATCTGGTCGTCGATGATGTTGGCGGCGGTCCACAGGGTCTGGCAGCCGCACACGTCCACCACGAAGCGGCGCAGCAGCGCCTGGCCCTGCAGGGTGTGGGTCACTTCCGGGTGGAACTGCACGCCGTACCAGCGCTTTTCTTCGTTGGCCATGGCGGCCACCGGAATGCGGTCGGTGGTGGCGGTGATGGTGAAGCCCGGTGGCGCAACGGAGACGTGGTCGCCGTGGCTCATCCAGACATTCAGCTTCGGCTCGCCGCCGTGGTCGCTCAGGCCCTTGAACAGCGCATCAGGGTTGATCACGTTCACTTCGGCGTGGCCGAACTCGCGCTGGTCAGCGGCTTCGGTGGCACCGCCCAGCTGGGCCGCCAGGGTCTGCATGCCGTAGCAGATGCCGAAGATCGGCAGGCCGCTGTCGAACACTTCCTGCGGCGCGGCCGGGGCGCCCGGCAGCGTGGTCGATTCCGGGCCACCGGACAGGATGATGCCCTTGGCGCCGAAGCCGGCGATCTCGGCCGGGTTGTGGTCCCACGCCCAGATTTCGCAGTAGACACCCAGCTCGCGGATGCGGCGGGCAATCAGCTGCGTGTACTGCGCGCCGAAATCGAGAATCAGGATCTTGTCGTTATGGATGTTGGTCATGGCGCCCTGGCAATGCAGTAGGAAAAACGAACTCGGAATTTGCGGCGGCAGATGGAGAAAGAGGAACGGGAATCAGCTTCCTCGTTCCTCTTTGCTCGGCCCGCGTCAGGCGCGGTAGTTCGGCGGCTCTTTGGTGATCGTCACGTCGTGGACGTGGCTCTCACGCTGGCCGGCGCCGCTGATCTTCACGAACTTGGGCTTGCTGCGCATCTCGTCGATGGTGGCGCAGCCCACGTAGCCCATGGTGGCGCGCAGGCCGCCCATCAGCTGATGGATGATGCCGCCCACCGGGCCGCGGTACGGCACGCGGCCTTCGATGCCTTCCGGCACCAGCTTGTCGGCGGTGGCGGCGTCCTGGAAGTAGCGGTCCTTGGACCCCTTCTCCATCGCAGCCAGCGAGCCCATGCCGCGGTAGCTCTTGTACGAACGGCCCTGGTACAGCTCGGTCTCGCCCGGCGATTCCTCGGTACCGGCCAGCAGGCCACCGACCATGATGGTCGAGGCACCGGCGGCCAGCGCCTTGCCGATGTCGCCCGAGTAGCGGATGCCACCGTCGGCGATCAGCGGGATGCGGTCCTGCAGCGCTTCGGCCACCAGGTCGATGGCGGTGACCTGCGGCACGCCGACGCCGGCGACGACGCGGGTGGTGCAGATCGAGCCCGGGCCGATGCCGACCTTCACTGCGTCCGCGCCGCTGTCCAGCAGCGCCAGTGCGGCTTCGCCGGTGCAGATGTTGCCGCCGATGACCTGCACCTGCGGGAAGTTCTTCTTGACCCAGCTGACGCGGTCCAGCACGCCCTGCGAGTGGCCGTGCGCGGTATCGACCACGATCACGTCCACGCCGGCGGCGACCAGCGCTTCCACGCGGCGATCGGTATCGCCACCCACACCGACGGCAGCGCCGACCAGCAGGCGGGTCGACAGGTCCTTGGCGGCGTTCGGGAAGTCGGTGTTCTTCTGGATGTCCTTGACGGTGATCAGGCCACGCAGTTCGAACGAGTCATTGACCACCAGCACCTTCTCGATGCGGTTGCGGTGCAGCAGCTGCAGCACTTCGTCGGACGCGGCGCCTTCCTTGACCGTGATCAGGCGATCCTTCTTGGTCATGATGTGGCGGACCGGATCGTCCAGCTCGGTCTCGAAGCGCATGTCGCGGTGGGTCACGATGCCGGCCAGCAGGCCGTCGCTGCCCACCACCGGCACGCCGGAGATGTTGTGCGCCTGGGTCAGGGCCAGCACGTCACGGATCGTGGTTTCCGGGCCGACGGTGATCGGGTCGCGGATGACACCGGCCTCGAACTTCTTCACCTTGGCCACTTCCGCGGCCTGCTGTTCCAGGCTGAGATTCTTGTGGATGATGCCCATGCCGCCGAGCTGGGCCATGGCGATGGCCAGGCGGGCTTCGGTGACGGTGTCCATCGCGGCGGACAGGATCGGAAGCTTGAGCTTCAGGTCTCGGGTCAACCGCGTTTCGAGGTTGACGTCCTTGGGCAGGATGGTCGAGTGGGCGGGGACGAGCGAGACGTCGTCGTAAGTGAGTGCTTCAGCCTGGATGCGCAGCATCGGCATACCCGAGATGTGGGGAAGCGCGACATTTTACCTTGTTTTCGCGCCGCGTGGCAGGGGGTGGATGCGACGCAGTGTCGCGCGGGCGAAGCCGCGTTCAGCCGGTAGCGCAAGGCCCCAGGCCACCCCACCGGTAGCGCCGGGCCATGCCCGGCGAGCGCAGCGGCACAGCAGACAGCCGCCGGGCATG
>NZ_JASGBV010000130.1:0-3112 GCF_030053245.1 Stenotrophomonas sp. RS-48 | reverse complement strand
GTTCTGCATCAACGTGGCCACGGTCATCGGGCCCACACCGCCCGGCACCGGGGTGATCCAGCTCGCCCGCTGCGCCGCCGCGTCGAAGCCGACGTCGCCGACCAGCCGACCATCGTCCAGGCGGTTGATACCGACGTCGATCACCACCGCGCCCGGCTTCACCCACTCGCCCGGCACGATGCCCGGGCGGCCCACCGCCACCACAAGGATGTCGGCGTTGCGCACGGCCTGTTCCAGCACGTCCTTCGGGGTGAACTTGTGGCAGCTGGTGACGGTGCAGCCGGCAATCAGCAGTTCCAGGCCCATCGGGCGGCCGACGTGGTTGCTGACACCCACAATCGTGGCGTTGCGACCGCGCACCGGCTGGTCGGTGTGGCCCAGCAGCGTGGTGATGCCGCGCGGGGTGCACGGGCGCAGGCCGAACTCGCGCAGGGCCAGATGGCCGACGTTTTCCGGGTGGAAGCCATCGACGTCCTTGCGCGGGTCGATGCGCTGGATCAGCCGGCGCGCATCGGGGATGCCCGGCAGCGGCAGCTGGATCAGGATGCCGTTGATCTTCGGATCGGCATTGAGCTGATCGATCAGGTCCAGCAGCTCGGCCTCGGTGGTGCCGGCCGGCAGGTCGTAATCGTGTGCTTCGATGCCGACCTTCTCGGCGGCACGGCGCTTGTTGCGCACGTACACGGTCGAGGCCGGGTCGCCGCCCACCAGCACCACGGCCAAGCCCGGACGGCTGCCACCGGCCGCGATGCGGGCGTCGACACGCACCTTCAGGCTGTCGAGCAGGTCTTCAGCGATGCGGCGGCCATCGAGGATGCGGGCAGGATGCGGGGCGGCGGAATCGTTCATCGAATGCGGGGGCGGCGGCGGTGGGGAGGCTATTGTCCCCGATTCAGGCCCCCTCGCCCACCGCCAATGCAGCCGCTGCGCTCGCCGGGCATGGCCCGGCGCTACCTTGGAACGCTGACCCCGGGTGACGTTACGGGTCGCATCCCTCATTCTTCCTCTTCGGGCACGTCCTGCGGGTTCAAGGTCTTGCTTGCCCGCTTCGGCGCGGTGAATGGAGTCGGCGTCGGTACGCCCTGGCCGGAGTTGCCAAACACCATCTTGGCGCCGGCGTTCAGGCCGCCACCAGCGATTTCCAGCTCGAAACGCTCGGCGTCGCGGCGACGGATCTGCTCGGCGATCTCGATCGCGTCGTCCTCGTCGGCGCCCAGCTCGACCAGGGCGGCCTGACCGAACAGCACGGCCGATTCAAAGGTCTCGCGGATCTGGAAATCGACGCCGGCATGGATCAGCCGCAGCGAATGCTCGCGGTCGAACGAGCGCACCATCAGCTTGGCCTGCGGGAATTCGTGCGCGACCAGCTCGACGATGCGGTCGGCGGCGTCGGCCTTGTCCACGCACACCGCGATCGCACGCGCGGTCGCCGCGCCGGAAGCATGCAGCACGTCCAGGCGGGTGCCGTCGCCGTAATAGATCTTGAAGCCGAACCGCGCCGCGCTCTGGATCATCTCCACATCGTTGTCGATGATGGTCACGTCCACGTCGCGCGCCAGCAGCGACTGGCTGGCCACCTGGCCGAAGCGGCCGAAGCCGATCAGCAGCACGCTGCCGGACAGGCCGTCGGCCTCGTCCACGCCCTCCAGGTTCACCGTCGGCTTCGGTGCCACGCGCTTGTAGACCAGCACCACCAGCGGGGTCAGCGCCATCGACAGCACCACCACGGCGGTGAAGTTGGCATTGATGTCCACGTCGATCACGCCAGCGGCCGCCGCTGCGGAGAACAGCACGAAGGCGAACTCACCGCCCTGCGCCATCAGCACGCCACGGTCCAGCGCCTGCGCGTGGTCGCTGCCCATCAGACGCGCAACGACATAGATGCACAGTGCCTTGGCCGCCATCAGCGCCAACACCAGGCCGGCGATCAGCTGCCAGTGCGAGGCCACCACGCCCAGGTCCAGCGCCATGCCGACGCTGAGGAAGAACAGGCCGAGCAGGATGCCGCGGAACGGTTCGATGTCGGCTTCGATCTGGTGGCGGAAGGTCGATTCGCTCAGCAGCACGCCGGCCAGGAACGCGCCCATCGCCATCGACAGGCCGGACAGCTGCATCAGCAGTGCCGCGCCCAGCACCACCAGCAACGCGGCGGCGGTCATCACCTCGCGTGCCTTCGATTCGGCCAGCAGGCGGAACAGCGGGTTGAGCAGGAAGCGACCGACCAGTACCAGGCCGACGATGGCACCGACACCGATCGCCACCGACAGCCAGCGCGAGCCCTCGCCGTCGGCGCTGCCCGCGCTGGGCGCCATCCACGCCACCAGGGCCAGCAGCGGCACGATCAGCAGGTCTTCGAACAGCAGGATGGAGACGATCTTCTGCCCGGACGGCAGCGCGATATCACCGCGCTCGGCCAGCAGCTGCATCACCACGGCGGTGGAGGTCAGCACGAAGCCGGTGGCACCGATGAAGGCCACCTGCCACGGGAAGCCGAACAACTTGGCGATGCTGGTCAGCACCAGCGCGCAGGTGACGATCTGCAGCGTGCCCAGCCCGAAGATTTCCTTGCGCAGGCTCCACAGGTGCGAGGGCCGCATCTCCAGGCCGATCACGAAAAGGAACATCACCACGCCGAGTTCGGCCGTATGCAGGATGGCCTGCGGATCGGAGAACCAGCCCAGCCCGAACGGTCCGATCGCCAGGCCGGCGGCGAAGTAGCCCAGTACCGACCCCAGGCCCAGCCGCCGGAACAAGGGCACCATCACCACCGCCGCGCCCAGCAGGGCAACCACCTTGACCAGCTCGCTGGTCGCTGCTTCTACCGCCATGCGGTGCTTTCCCCGGAATCCAGAATCGCTCACCACGATAGAGCAATGTGGATGACGGCAATAGCACGCATGTTGCGCCGGATTGTCTTGAAGGTGGAACGATGCCGGCAGCCACCCCACACATCATTCTGAAACGATCAACGGTGGCGCCGGGCCAGGCTTGGCGGATGTGCCTGCGCGCCCCGCTGCGCTCGCCGGGCGTGGCCCGGCGCTACCGGAATCACCCGCCCCGGCAGAAGGCGGCGTAATCGATATAGCCCGGGAACGGCACGCCCGGCGCGCAG
>NZ_JASGBV010000129.1:0-24335 GCF_030053245.1 Stenotrophomonas sp. RS-48 | reverse complement strand
CTGCAGGTAGTAGCGCCGCTGCTCATCATCCTTGCCGGCTTCGCCACGCTGTCCGGTGACGTCGCCCGCGAAACCCTTCGCCAGGAACTCGGCACCGGGGCGTCGCCTGCGGTGCTGATCATCGGCCGATTGATTGCTCTGGCAAGTGCTTCCCTGCTGCTGGTGCTTGCCATGCTGGCGGCGACGGTTCCCGCTGTGGCGGGACAGAACGCCGGCTGGATGGACATCGCCGCGCTGCTGGCCATGTGCGCGGCCTACGGACTCTATCTGCTGGTGTTCTGTGCCCTCACGGTCGGTGTCTCGGCGTTGTCCAGCTCGGCGCGGACCTCGCTGGTGGTGCTGCTGGGGTTCTGGGTGGTAGCCACCGTGCTGGTGCCACGAATGGCGCCAGCGGTGGCCGAATCGCTGGATCCCACGCCCACCGCGCCGGCGTTCAGGGCCGCCGTGACGGAAGAGGCGGAGAACGGAGTGGATGGCCATGACCCTGCGGACAAGCGGCTGGACGCCCTGCGACACGCGCTGATGGCGCGCTACCAGGTCGACACGGTGGAAGAGCTTCCCGTCAACTTCCGGGGCGTGGCCCTGGAGTTCGCAGAGAGGAACTCGACGGACACCTACAACCGCCATTTCGAGCGGATCCATGCGACCTATCGGCAGCAGCAAGCAACACAGCGCGCATTCGCCGTTGTTTCTCCGGCCATCGCGCTGCAGTCATGGTCACGTGCATTCGCCCGCACCGATTTCGCGGCGCACCTGGCCTTCCTGCAGAGCGTGGAAGACTACCGCTACCGCCTGATCCAGGCACTCAATGCGGAAGTGAAGCAGCACAAGGCGCCGCAGGGGGAGAAGCATCGTGCCGACATCGCGACCCTCACCCGATCCGTGGCCTACACGCCGGGGCAACAGTGCTTGGCCGGCATTGCCGCGGCACAGGCGGCGAACCTGGCCATTCTGCTGGGCTGGGTGCTGCTGGCGCTTGGACTGGTGTTCTTCTCGGCCCGGCGCCTGGGGACGACCCCATGAGCAGTCTTTCCGTTGCCGGCCATGAGGTGCGCAGGCTGCTGCGCGATCGGGCGCTGCCCACCCTGCTGATGCTGCTGCTGGCGCTGGCCGCCTACGCCGCGTGGAATGGCAGGGCGTGGGTCGAACAGCGTAACGCCGCCACAGGCGTGATCCAGCTCGAAGAGCAGCACACCCATGACCGCAGCCGGGTGTTCGTCGGCAAGGCGCCCTCGGTATTGCCGCGCGTCCAACCCGTGCTGCCGCCCGCTGCGATGGCGTCGGTGTCGATCGGGCAGGCGGAGGCCTATCCCTATACGGCCGACGTGGTGGCGTTGGGCGACCGCACCCAGCTTTTCAGGAACGTGTGGGCCGACATCGGCAATCCGGCAGCGCGGGCCGCAGGCCGGTTCGATCTGGCGTTCGTCATCGTCTTTCTGTTGCCCTTGGTCATCCTGGCAGCCAGTTATGACCTCTGGGCCCGCGAGCGCGAGCGTGGCATCGCTGCGCTGGTGCTGTCGCAGCCGGTCGCGGTGGGACGGCTGATCGCAGTGAAGGCGCTGGCCCGAGGCGGCGTGGTGCTGCTGCCTGCGGGAGTGATCCTGGTCGGCGCGGCGGCGTGGTCCGGTGCGGAGAGCCTTGCCGG
Source organism: Stenotrophomonas sp. RS-48 (assembly GCF_030053245.1). Classification (NCBI taxonomy): domain Bacteria; kingdom Pseudomonadati; phylum Pseudomonadota; class Gammaproteobacteria; order Lysobacterales; family Lysobacteraceae; genus Stenotrophomonas; species Stenotrophomonas sp. RS-48. Next base: position 22,690 of record NZ_JASGBV010000129.1, on the reverse strand, counting down.
CCTCGGCCTGTTCTCGCTGGTCATCCTTGCCTATGGCGGCTTCTGGCTGGCGGTGGCGGTGCTGATCGGCTGTTTCGCCCGGCGCACCACGGAGGCGGCCATTGCGGCCGGCGGAGTGTGGTTGCTGATCGTGGTGATGGCCCCGTCGTTGACCCTCGCCGCAGTGAATCTGGCCGTTCCGCCGCCATCACAGATGCAGCTCGCGACCGACGTGAAGGCGCGGCTGGCCGCAACGGCCAGGCAACAGACACTCCATCGCCGCAGTGCTTCAACGGCTGTACGTTCTTCGACACCGGTGATTCCGGACCACGTGCGCGAGGCCTATGCCGACCTGCTGGCGACCGATCTCGACCTTGCGCCGCTGATCGAATCGCATGAGCGGGCGCAGGATGCACGCCGCCGGGTGCTGGACAACGTGCGGTTGCTGCTGCCCGCGGTCGCAGTACAGGACGCGCTGGACCGCATCGCCGGCTCGGACGCGGATCGCGCGCTCGCCTTCCAGGACCAGGTCCATGCGTTCTGGCAGGCCCGTCGGTTGCTGCACAAGGCGTACCTGGATCGCGACGCGCCGCAGACACTTGCCGAATATGAAGCCCTGCCCCGCTTCCGGTTCGTGGAGCCGGCCGGCGTGGGCCGGCGTGGAGTGCGTGCCGATCTCGCGGCGTTGCTCGCCGCCACCCTGATTCTGCTGATCGCCGCCGGATCGATGCGTCGCCGGTTGGCGGCCCCTTGAGGAGCCCACATGCTTTCTGCAAAGAACCTGGTCAAGGAACACGGCACCCACCGGGCACTCGACGACGTCAGCTTCGAGGTGGGACCCGGCGAGATCTTCTGCCTGCTCGGAGCCAACGGTGCGGGAAAATCGACCACGATCAAGCTCTTTCTGGGCTTCCTCACCCCTACCTCCGGATCCGCGGAAGTCGATGGACTCAGCGCGCACCGGCACCCGCAGGAGGTGCGACGCAGGCTGCTGTACATCCCCGAGACCGTGGCGCTGTACGACGAGCTGTCCGGTCTTGAGAACCTGGACTACTTCGCGCGTCTGGCCGGCGTGGACGACCGCTCACCCGCCCGGCTGCGGGATGCACTGAGTACAGCGGGCCTGGCGCCGGATGTCTTCGGACGACGCGTGGGCCTCTACTCCAAGGGCATGCGGCAGAAGGTCGGCATTGCCCTGGCCATCGTCAAGGACGCCAAGGCACTGCTGCTTGACGAGCCAACCTCCGGCCTCGACCCCACCGCGTCGGCCGAGTTCCATGACCTGATCGTGCGGCAGCGTGATCGTGGCACCGCCATCCTGATGGCCACGCACGATCTGTTCCGCGCCCGCGAGGTGGCCACCACGATCGGCCTCATGCAGGCCGGGCGGCTGCGCAGGACATTGGATGCCACCACCATCACCGCCAACGATCTTGAGAGCCTGTACCTCGAGGAGATGAGCCGGAGCGCCTAGGCGACTCCAGCTCCCTGCCCTGCGGGCCGCTCTGCCCAGCGCCTGAGCCAGGCTTCGATGTTGACCTGCGGGCCGAAGATGCCGAGCACCTGCGACGAATGATCCGGGCCGACCCGGCGGATGCCAGCGTCGGCCGAGGCGCTGTCGATGTACCCACGCCGGGCCAGCAGCCCATCGACAAGCAGGCTGCGGATGAACGCCTGATGGCCCTGGGTGACCGCGACCGAATGATCGTCGAGGTAGGACTTCACCTTCCGCGACAGCAGAGCGTCCGGCAGCAGCCCCTGCAAGGCACGCCGTGCGATCGTCCGGTCCTCCGCGTCCGCCATGAGCAGGCGCAGCGGCATGCGCGCGAACAGTTCGACCAGCGGTTGTGCGCTGATCGGAGAGACACCGTGCCAGCGACCCGCGCCCTCGAACGGATCAAGGACGCTGGTCGGAAACACCATCCGGCTGATGTGCGCAAGCTTGTACGGTGACACCTCATGGCCTTCGTTGCGCGCATGGCGCAGCCAGGCCGGTGGCGTGACGTCCTGCTCGGTCGCGTCGACCTTCACCCATTCGCAGGGGTTGCCCCAGCGACCGTTGATGCTGGCCGGCCGCCTGAGCAGCCCATGGATCACCGCATCCTTGAGGACGCCATAAAGCGAATCGCCCGACTGTGCGGTTTCAAAGGCGACCCGGAAGAAGTGGCGGTCGATGCCGCGCCGCCAGGCATGGTCGATCGCCGCAGCGTTGCCCTTGAAGCGCAGGAAGACCGCGTCGCCGCCGACGCCGGTGAACTGCACGGTATCTGCGTCAAAGGTGACATCACGGCGATGCAGAAGGTAGCCCGAGCAATGTGCCGGCCGCGCCGTCCGCGGGAAGGTCATGATCTCTTCCAGCGCGCAGTGGGGTTGCCGCCGGTACTCGACGAACCCGCAGCGCCGGCCCGACGACTCACTGGCACCGGCCACCGCCATGCGGGCGAACATCCGCTCATCGGCACCGATGCCGTCGTCATAGTGGTGGACACAGTCCACTTCCGGCATGGAAGGTGCGTGCAGCAGGCCGGCGAGGATGATGGAGGAATCCAGCCCACCCGACAGCTGCAGCTGGATACGCCGGTGCCGGCTGGCCAGGGCACCGATGCAGCCCAGCAGCGTGGAGCGCGCGAGCTGCACCGCCTCCTGCAGGTCTTCGATCGGTTCGTCGCGGGCCAGGCGCACGATGTCCCACTGGCACTGCCGGCTGACCGGCTCGCCATCGCGGATCGAAACGGCCTCCCCGGCCTCGATGGCGGTGACCTCCCTGAAGCCGGTCTGCAACCCGTCACGGAACGGAAACAGCAGCGAGTAGGACAGGAAGGGCCAGTCGATGCTGAAATCGCGCAGGCCCAGTGCAAGGCAGTCTTCCATGCTGGAGAAGACCACCGTCAGCTGATCCGCCGTCGTCATGTAACAGGGAATTTCAGCGGTGGGATCACGCAGGACGAACCAGCTCGATGACTGCGGCTGGTAGCCGAACGCTACATAGCGGCCCCAGTAGTGCTGCACGAGGGTTTTTCCCTGCGTGCGGCAGGCCGCATCGGCGGCGACCGCATCCAGTGGCACGCGCGCGGGCACGGTATCCCGGCCGAAATTCCTGTCGAACAGCGCGCCGAGCACGACCAGCGAGCCGCAGCGGCTGCAGTCCAGGTAGCCCGGGTTGTCACTCTGGACATAAATCGCGGCGCCGTGGTCGTTCATCACGCAGGTGACGCCGGCGTGCATGGCCTCGATGCGCTGCATCGCCTGCTGCGCCCGGGCGGTTGCGGAGTCGCAGGAGGTGTTCCAGAGCACGGCGATGTATCGATACATGCGTGAGGCGCCTCTACAGCACCAGGATGGGAACCATCCGGCGCAGGTTGAAGGGGATATCGGTCAGGACCTGATCGCCGTGCTGCAGCCAGCAGTGCGCCGCGAAGGGCTGGGTCCTGACCGCGAACACCCAGTCCGCGACGATTCCATGCCTGGACAGGAATTCGCGCATCGCCAGGCAGTAGAGAAAGCACTCGTCCGTCTTCCTGAAGGCCAACGGCCGCAGCCAGTCGAACACCCGGACGCGCAGGGCCAGCTCCTGCACGCCTACGTCCGTGCGCTGTGATCCCTGCGCACGCCTGCGCGCCGAGGACACTGTTTGGCTGAAAGGAAGGAACGTCCTGCTGCATCCGGCACGCATGCACGCAGCCATGAATCTGCGGACGTCACGTGCGGTGATGCGCGGACAACCGCGAGGTTCACCGTCGCGTATCCAGTGGCGCGGCAGCGCGATCGAAGCACTGGTCGCGGCTTTGCCTCGCTGCGGATCGTCGGTGATCAGCCCGCGTTGCAGCAGCGACTGCAACAGATCCGGCATCCGCCGGCCGTCTGCCGGCAACGGCCAACCCAGCACCAGCCCGCCCAGGCTGGCAGCACGATGGCGGTCGAGCGACAGGTATTTTCCCGTCGCCTGGTCCAGGATCACCATTGCATCGCCGGTGACACAGACATGGGCCTGCTTCGACAGGAAATAGCGCGCCGCAGGCTGTTCCATTACGTGATCTCTTCAGTCCAGGCGGAGAAGCGGTGCATGCGCAGGGCATGCACCGCAGGTCATGCATGCCGCAGTGGATCAGGGCGAGGTGGTCGGGAACACGCCATCCCACAAGGTGCCGTGGTTGTGTGCCTTGGTTTCCGAAACCACCGAGCCCAGCTCGATCAGATCACCGCCCACACCCTGGTCTTCAGGGTTCTGCTGTCCTGCCACTACACCCAGCTCAATGAGCTCGTTCATGAACATCTCCTCTTGTCAGTGGATGTATCCGGGCGTCGTGCCACGGATACGGAGCAGCCAAGCCACCATCGCTGCGCGTGTTGCAGAGCGATTGCCGTCAAGGCATGCAAATGTTACGATATAACATATTATTTCAGTGTGACGACTGTCGCTGTCCGGCAACGTCGACACGCGTTCTCGAAGGGGGAATGGATGAGCGACCCGATCAGTGACGATGGCCTTGAGCCCACCCTTCTGCTCAAAGGACCGTTCCCGCTGCCGAGGTTCATCCGCTTCATCAGGGAGCGATGCCCGCCCGGATGCCTCGATGAGGCGATGCTGGTGGAGGAATGGAAGAGCGCCCGCGCCGACGCGCTGCGCCAGCTGAAGGAAGAGGCCAACGACGCCGACGCGGTCGAGGTGCATGCACTTCCTGCGGAGATGGCGGCGCTGGCCGACCACGCGCCACGCCAACCGTCGATGCACCGCATGACGAACAACGTGCCGCGCGCATGGCAGATGGTCGAGATCGACCGGCTGGTGGTCTTCCAGGAGTGCATCAACCTGCGCCATATCGGTGAGCTTGCCGCGGCCTTCCCCGCCTCCCCCACGGCACAGGACATCATGGAGCTGGTTGCACGCAACGGGCGGCACGCTCACCCGCCGGTCCGCGCGTCCCGGTCCGAAGGCAGCTACACCTTTGCGTCCAGCTCCAACGACCTGCGCTTTCTGGACGTGGCGACGATCGACCCGTCCGCCATCGCCGGCTACGAACCCTTCGGTGCAGCCAGCCACGCGCTGGTCATCTATCTGGGCTTCAGCGACAACCTCGTCAGTGCCACCCGGATCGGCAACCGCCTGATCCTGACCAATGGCTCCCATCGCCTGTACCTGCTGCGCCAGCTTGGGCTCCGCCATGTACCATGCTTGGTGACTGACGCCTCCGACAGCGACTTCAGTGACGTGCTGTTGCCGGCAGCAGTCAAGCAGGACCGTGCGTTCTATCTGGGCTCGGCACGGCCACCGTTGTTCAGGGACTACTTCGATCCAGGCCTGACCCGCATCGTGCCGGTGATCCGCAAGAACTATGCGCTGCGGGCCACGCTGGACCTGCAGAGGATCACGGTGCCGGCGGTGTAGCGCGTGCGTCAACCCAGCGCCGAAGGTTGATGCCGGCACAGCCATTGCTGCGGCCTGGAAGGAAGGCGCCGGATTGTTCCGGCACCTCCCGCCTCCAGCTTTACCTCTGGATCAGCCGTCTGGTCGTCACCAGGCGTACTTCACACCCAGCTGCCCCATGATTTCCCGATAGCCGTGCTGGCCGCGGCGGGCACCCCACTCGCCCCACCCCGACCAGCCGCTGCCAAGCCTGGCCTGTGCGCCGGCTTTGACCTCGTAGCGATCCTTCGGCTCATCACTGCGCAGGCGCTCACCATCGAATACCACACCGTTGTCATCGCGGCCATGCAGCCAGTTCAGCGCCAGATACGGCTGAACCCGGGTTGCTCCACTTGTGGCGTGGCCGTAAAGGCGCGCACCGACACGGGTGTGGATTCCGTTGTCGGCGTCACTGCGGACTACGGTCCCGTTGCGTTCGACCAGCGAGTCCGCGTCGTAATGACTGTAGCCGATCTGCATCTGCGGCTGGACGAAGACCTGCGAATCACCGGTATCCAGAATCAGGAACGCATGGCCGGCCTCGATCGAACCGGACCAGCTGCGGGCGTCGTAGCGCTCCTTGGCCAACGCAGTCCCTTCAACGGTATTGTTGAACTTGCCGTACTGAAGGCTGCCATCCACATACCAACCATCGCTCCGTCCCTGGTGCTGCAGCCACGTCGCATAGACGCCGGCCGAGTAGCCTTCCACCCGGCCCTTGGCGGAGTAGCCGGTAAGCGTGGATGTGGCTGTGTTTGTCACCCGCCCAGCGCCGAGCATGCCGCCCACACGAAGCCTGCCATCGCCGGCAACCCATGCATCTGCTCCGGCCTGGAGCAGTGAACGATTGCTGTCCACGTCCAGCTGCCGGGCAAGCGCACCGAAATCGGCCTGGCTGCGCGACGTACGTACCCAGACGGTCCGGTCTGCATCATCGAATGCGGGCTCGCCGATCCGGTCGTGCATCGAATGCTGGAACAGCGAGGCCGCCGAGCTCTGATTGGCCAGGTACACGCCCGGCTCTGGACGCAGCGCGGGTTCGGTCGGGCATTCCGGTGCGGTAGGATCGGTCAGGCAGGGGTCGCCTGGATCGAGGTACTCGGAGCGCAGATACCAGTCACCGTCGTTCGGGTCGCCCTTCCCGCCCTGGAAGACGAAGTACTCGTACTGGCCGGCAACTGCGCGCCCGCGCAGATGGAACTGGCCACTGGAGGCGCCGTCCACCTGGACGATACGGATGCCGTCGGTCGTCTGCGCCCCTGCACCGCCGACATTGTTGATCACCAGGTCCGCCTGGCCGGACGTACTGCCCTTGATGTGCAGACGGTCGCTGCTGGAGTCGTCCCCGCCCAGCATCGCATCCATCTGCACGGTGCCACCTGCACCGACGAAGTCGCCATCAATGGTGAAAGTGCCGAGAGTGCCCGCGTCGCCGCCAGGCGCCAGCACACCGCCCGCAGTGAGCGTCACACCCCCCGCCGTGCCTGTGCCTTCGAGGCGACTGCCGGATTCGACCGTGATGTTTCCGCCCAATGCGCCATCCAGACGCAGGGTGCCGCCGCGAACACTCGCACCACCTGCGAAGGCGGACGAGTCTGCGGTCAGGATCAAACGCCCCAGATCGGTCTTGAGCAACGTGCCGGTCCCTTCCAGCTGCGATGCGACGGTGGCGGTGATCGATGCGCCGTCGGCCGTGCCATCACCCACGCGGATGACGGATTCAGGCGCACTCAGACCCAGCGCGGCGCCCTCGATGCGGTAGCCATCGACAGCGAACTGCATGCCTGTTGCCGTGATGCCACCATGGCTGTCATCGACCAAAACCGTTCCCGCATCGCCCTGGAAAATGGCGAACTGACCGCCCCACTGGTCATTGGCCGATCCGTTCGTGTTGGTCCACTGACGATTGTCAGTATCCCAGGTGCCACTGCCACCGTTGATGGTGCCGTCAGCGGTTTCATTCGGGCCGTCCCAGAACTGCACCGAAACGCCCGTGCTGTTGACCAGGTTGACCTGGTTGGCGATGGCCGTCTGGATGGCCAGATCCGCCGGATCCGTGCCCGCCGGCGCGCTGGTGATATCCAGGCCGTTGTCGGTCAACGCACCGCCGTAGTCGAACAGGCGGTAGACGCCCGGCCCGAATCCTCCCAGATCGCTCACTTCCAGGCGGCCATCCAGGATCAGGTTGCCATTGACATTGAACAACGCCGCTGAGCCTGGCAGGCCAAGCGCGGTCTGCACGATGCTGCCGCCCGACAGCTGCAGCGAGTCCATCGCCAGTGCATTTCCCTGTTGGCCGTAAAGCGTCGCGCCATCTGCGATCGTCACTGCGCCGGAAACGGTGCCGTAGCCACCGAACGTCGTACCGCTGCTGGCGATCAGCGTCGGCGTGACCAGGCTGGCGCCGTCCAGATGCAGAGCACCGCTGTTCACGGATACGGTGCCGCTGAAGCTGGAGGAACCCGACAGGCGCCAATCGATGCCGTTCATGGCCAGCGACGCGAATCCAGCCACATTGGCGTCCTCGCTGCCGCTTCCTGCCAGGATGAGGCGACTGTTGGCACCGGTGCTCTGTACGTCGCCGTCCAGGAGGGAGCCGGTGTCCAGCGTCAGCAGCGTGTCGTCACCGCCGATGCTGATGGCGGTGCCGCCCGTGCCGCGGATGGTGCCGGTGTTATGGATGCTGTTTCCGTTCCCGCCGAGCCGCACGCCCTGGCCGCCCTCGATCAGGCCGCTGTTGGTCAGGGTCAGCGTACCGGCGGCAAGCGTACCCAGGCCGATCGTCCTGATGCCGTAGTTGGTCCCCATCAGCGTTCCGCTGTTGTCGACGACGGCATTGGCTGCCGACAGCGACAGTCCGATATACGAGCCGGTCACATTGGCGGTGTTGGTGAGATCCACGTCGATGAGCGTGCCCTTGCCGTTAACCGCGATCGCCGAGCCACCCGATGTGCTTCCTACCGACGTCACATCACCGCTGTTGGTGATCGTGGCCTTACGGCCGCCATCGACGTAGATGCCGGTGACGTCGCCGATGATGGCGCTGCGATTGTCGATTTCGTAAGTTGCAGCGCCTGAGCCATTGGAACCGACCGAGATGGCTGTCTGCCGCACATCAATGGTGCCGGTCTGGACAATGCTGATATTACCGGTCCGGTTCATCTGAGCATTGATGCCGCCACCAGCCGTACTGGCACCTGCGATCGTTCCACTGTGGTTGATCGTCATGTCGCCGGTGCCACCTGCGTTGGCAACGGCCTTGATGCCGCGACCGCCTTGACTCTCGGTGCTGACAGTGCCGCGGGCGATGATATCGATGGCGCCGCCGACATCGACGTACATGGCTTCGCTGCCCAGGCCGCTGATGTCGATCTCGCCATCGTTGACGAGGGTGGCGTTGCTGCCGGCTCCCTGGTCGCGCATCAGCACGCCCATCTGGCCGGTGGTCAACGCGGAGTTGCCCACCACGATGCGCGCGCCGTCCTCGATGGTAACCCCCAGGTTGCCCGCGACCGCCGCTGCACCATTGGCGGTGCCCGTGGCAAAGCCCACCGTAGTCGTGGCGCTGTTGGTCGGCGCGCTTCCTGTGGTGTCCACCACTGCGCCGGATGCCAACGTCAGATGGACGTCGCTGCCGGTATAGATGACGCCACCCGTGTAGGGGTTGCCGCTATCGTCACAGACGATGATCGTGCCGGCGCCACACTCGTCGGCAGCGAGCGCACCGCCGATCTGGCTCAGGAACAGTGATGTGGCGATCGCGAGCGGGGCAAGGCGGCGGAGTGGCACTACCTGGCCACGCATGCCCGGCATGGCCATGATCTTCTTGGTCTTCATTCAAGTTTTCCTTTTGACGAAGTAGCCGAGAACTGCGCGTCGGCGACGGCCCCGCCAGACATGCCCGGGGATCCGTGCCCTGATCTCACGAACGCTCTGTCCTGCAATGCCCCCTGCGTACCGTGAGCATGGTGCTGCTCCTGGAGTGCGAAGCGTCACATCTGAAGGTCAATGAACGGCGTATCCAATCGGGCGAGCACAAAGCGTAGTGCGGCTACAGAGATGCCTGGTGCACTGCGCGGCAGCGCATCAGGCCGCCGGGATGCTCTCAGACCCCGTCAATCGCTTGAATAGAGAAAGTTGCGGTTTCAGTCCCTGCATGGAGGGAGCTCCTTGCACGGGACTTGCGCCTGTATAGATCAACCTTGATAGGCACAACCGTGACACTCATCGCATTTATGATACGAAGCGGATCGCAATCCATCTCCATACCCGGTGTCCCGGACGCGTGTGCCGCCACCGGGCCCCTCTAGTCCACCCGCACACCGCGCCCGGACGGCGCATCCAACAGCGGCATGCCGTCCTGGCTCCAATGCACCGGCTGGATGCGCGGCGAGCGCTTGGCGGTGCAGCCCATGTCCGGCCCCGGGTTGGCGTGGTAGATGATCCACGGCGCGCCGTCGGCCATCTGGAAGAAACCGTTGTGCCCCGGCGCGTACACGTTGCCAGCAGGATGCTTGGCAAGGATCGGCTGCTTCGCCTTGTGCCACGCGCTCGCATCCAGCGGATCGGCGCCGGCCTTGGCGTGCAGCAGTCCAATCGCATAGTCATCCGACCAGCACGCACTGCCCGAATAGGTCAGGAACAGATCGCCGCGTGGGCCCTGCAGGAACTCCGGCCCCTCCAGGATCTGCCGCCCGCCCTGTCGCTCCCACGCCTGGTCGGGCCGCGCAATGATGGTTTCGCTGCCCCGCAGGGTCCAGGGATTGGCCATGGCCACGATGGCCAGCACGCTGTCCGGTCCCACATAGGGTGAATACACGAAGTAGCGCTTGCCGCCGGTTACGAAAGTGGTGCCGTCGATGCCGGGGTGTGCCGTGGCCAGCCGTCCGCGATCGGTCCATGTGCCCCGGGTCGGATCGGCATTGCCGTTCTCCAGCACGAACACCCCCCGATGGGCGTCTTCCTGACCTTCGGGTGCATCACCCGCTGCCGCCGTGTAGTAGATGTACCAGTGCCCATCAATGCGATGCAGTTCCGGCGCCCAGATCGACTTCGCATTCGCCCCCGTTGCCGGCGGACGCCACACCGTGACTTCGCGTGCGTCAGCCAGGTGCGCAAGGTCGCGGGTGGCGCGGATGGCCAGGCGATCACCGTGCGTGCCCATGTAATAGAACACGTCCCCATCGCGGGTGATCCACGGGTCCGGCCCGGAGTCCAGCAGCGGATTGTCCACCGCCGGCGTTGCGGCGGACGCGTTCGTCGATACCTGAAGCAGCGCTGCAAGCGCCATGGAAAGCGTGCCGTTCATTGCGTTCCCCTCCCGACTGGAACTGCGCCGGCAGGCTTGCCAGCGAGCGGCAACCAAACCATATAATCAGACAATAGGCAACACCACCGCCGCCAAGGAACCACCATGCAGCAGGACCACCCCGACAGCATCATCGGCATCAACTGGGGCAGCAGCAATCTGCGCGCCTATCTGATCAGCCCCAACGGTGAGCGGCTTGATGCCCATGAAGTGCCTGCGGGCGTGGCCACGCTGGACCGTGACGACATGGTGGTGGCCGCCAACACGATCCGCGCACGCTGGCCGGCTGCACGCCACGCCTATGCGGCCGGCATGATCGGGTCGAATGTCGGCTGGATCGATGCCGGCTACGTGGAGTGCCCTGCAGGTGTTGCCTCGATCGCGCAGCAGCTGGTGCCGACCCGGATCGGCGAGCTCTCCGTGAGCATCGTGCCCGGCATGGCCTGCGTGCGCCCCGTGGATGGCATGCCGGACGTGCTCCGCGGCGAGGAGACCGAGCTGCTGGGGCTGCTGCGCGGCGGCGATGTCGGCCCCGATGCCATCGTGGCGCTGCCGGGTACGCATACCAAGTGGATCCAGCTGATCGACGGCCAGGTGCAGAGCTTCATGACCTCGATGTCCGGCGAACTGTTCGATCGACTGGCCAGTGGCGGCCTGCTTGCCTCGGTGCTGGACGGACCGGGTGAGCCAGGACCGGCCTTCGCCGAGGGTGTGCATGCAGGCGCCGACCGCCGACTGGGCCTGGGTGCGCTGCTCTTCGGCGTGCGGGCACGGATGATCCGCGGCACCCTGCCGCGCACGGCGACCAGCGCTTACCTGCGCGGACTGCTGGCCGGTGCGGAGATTGCAGACGCATTGGCGCTGTTCCCCGGGCTGAGGTCGGCGTCGGTGCCACTGGTGGGCTCCGGACCGGTCACCCGGCTGTACCAGGCGGCGCTGTCGGAAATCGGCATCGCCACGCACGCGGTGGCGTCCGCCGACGCCGTGGTGCGCGGCTTCTCCGCACTGCACGCGATGACCGCGACTGCGCGTTGACCACGGGTGGGCACGGCGGTCTGATCACGTGCTGCGTCGCAACGTGCGTATTGTCTGATTATATGTTTTTGTACCCATCACGACATCGAGAGGGGTCTTGAGCAATGCGTGCTGGCAAGGGGAAGACGACAGGGCTGATCGGCGTACTGGCACTGTCTGCAGTGGGCGCAGGTCAGGCACAGGAACGCGCTGTGGTAGGCCGGACGGCCGATGGCACCGTGGTGGAGTCGATCCTGCTGCGTGACGGCACCGGCATGCAGGCCACGGTACTGACGCTGGGCGCTGCACTGCATTCACTGGAAGTGCCGGACCGTGATGGTGCATACGCCGATGTACTGCTTGGCGACGCGACGCTCAAGGCGACGCTCGACAATCCGCAGTACTTCGGCACGATCGTCGGACGCTTCGCCAACCGCATCGCCAAGGGTCGCTTCACCCTGGATGGCAGGACCTATCAGGTACCGGTCAACAATGGGCCGAACAGCCTGCACGGCGGCACCCGCGGCTTCGACAAGGTGGTGTGGAAGATCGTCGACGCCGCCGCCGATCACGCCACCCTGCAGCATGTCAGCCCTGACGGCGACCAGGGTTATCCGGGCACGCTCACGGTCACGGCAACCTACGCATTGAAGGGCAATGGCCGGCTGGAGGTGGAGTACCGCGCCACGACCGATGCACCGACCATCGTCAACCTCAGCAACCACGCATACTGGAATCTGTCCGGCGAGGGTTCCGGCTCGGCGATGGATCACGAATTGACCATTCCGGCCAGCGCCTATACGCCGGTGGATGCGAGCCTGATTCCCACGGGCGTGCTGCAGCCGGTGCAAGGCACCGCCTTCGACTTCCGCACGGCCAAGCCGATCGGGCGCGACCTGCGCCAGGGCAATGAGCCGCAGCTGCTGCATGGTCGCGGCTACGACCACAACTGGGTCATCAGCAGATCGCCCACGCGCGAGCCCCGCGAAGTCGCCCGCGTGCACGACCCGCGCTCGGGCCGGGTCATGACCGTGCTGTCCACGCAGCCTGGCCTGCAGTTCTATTCGGGCAACTTCCTCGACGGCAGCACCGTGGGCAAGAGTGGCCGTGTCTATCGCCAGGGCGATGCCATCGCGCTGGAACCGCAGCTGTTCCCGGACACACCGAACCAGCCGTCGTTCGGCTCGGCGCGGCTGGCCCCGGGCGAGACCTATGTGAACCGCATCGTCTACGACTTCTCGACCGACCGCACACCGCCCGCCCGCTGATCCCGCGCAGCTGGCACGCCGGTCGCCCACGGCACCGGCAATCCGACGCAGTACGCACCGCCCGCCTCCTGGCTCACGCCAGGACGGGCAGCTCATGAACCAAGGAGATGCATCTCATGCGAAAGTGGCTTACCCCTTTGCTGGCAACGCTGCTCGCCGTCGCACCGATGGCGCATGCGACCGACGCCGCACGCTGGACCCCGGCCGAAGCCGACGCGTGGTATTCCAGACAGCAGTGGCTGGTGGGCGCGAACTACACCACCTCCAACGCCATCAACCAGCTGGAGATGTTCCAGGCCGAGACCTTCGATCCGGCAGCCATCGACCGCGAACTCCGCTGGGCGCACGAGCAGTTCGGCATGAACACCATGCGCGTCTACCTGCATGACCTGCTGTGGCAGCAGGACCCGCAGGGCCTGCTGAAGCGCATCGACACCTTCCTGTCCATCGCCGAGAAGAACGGCATCCGCCCGATGCTCGTGCTGTTCGACAGCTGCTGGGACCCGGATCCGGTGCTCGGCCCGCAGCGCCGTCCGATTCCCGGTGTGCACAACTCCGGCTGGGTGCAGAGCCCGAGCCGCCACATGCTGGTGGACCGCGCCAATGACGCGCACTTCCAGGCCTATGTGGAGGGTGTGATCGGTCACTTCGCCAATGACACGCGCGTGCTGGCCTGGGACCTGTGGAACGAGCCGGACAACCCCGGGGGTGGCAACTACATGGACAAGCAGCTGCCGGGCGAGCAGGAACGCATCGCCGAACTGCTGCCGAAGATCTTCGACTGGGCACGCGCGAAGAAGCCGGTGCAGCCGCTCACCAGCGGCGTGTGGATCGGCGATGACTGGTCGCCGGGCGCCGCATCGCTCACCGCGATCCAGCGCACGCAGCTGGAGCAGTCGGATGTGATCACCTTCCACAACTACGAGCAGCCGGAGGCATTCGTTGCCCGCATTGCACAGCTGCGCAAGTACGGCCGCCCGCTGATCTGCACCGAATGGTTGGCACGCGGCGCAGGCTCGAACGTGGACACGATCCTTCCGATCGCCCGCCGCGAGAACATCGGCATGATCAACTGGGGGTTCGTGGACGGCGCGATCCAGACCCGCTTCCCGTGGGACAGCTGGCAGCGCCCCTACACGATGGAAGCCCCCACCGTGTGGTTCCACGATCTGCTGAAGGCCGACGGCACGCCCTACCGGGCACGCGAAGCCGAGCTGTTCCGCAGGCTGGCCAAGACCCCGCGCACCTCCGTTCCCGCTTTCTGACCCTACTGGCGCCCGCCTTCGCATGAAGGCGGGCCACTCAACCGCGACTGCTTTCCGGAATCCGGAGATACCGCCATGACCGCTCGTTCTTCCCGCACCGTGCTTTCCCTGGCCATCCTTTCGGCCCTCGCCCTGCCCTCTCTGGTGCAGGCGCAGGAGGCCGGCTCGCAGGAGGCCGTCAACCTGGACACGGTCACCGTGACCGCGCTGCGCCAAAGCCTGCAGACCGCCCAGTCGATCAAGCAGGAGGCAGAGATGGTCGTCGATTCGATCGTTGCCGAAGACATCGGCAAGCTGCCCGACAACAGCGTGGCCGACGCCCTGCAGCGCGTTACCGGCGTGCAGGTGGCGCAGGGCAACCAGGGCGAGACCACCGGGGTGGTGATCCGCGGCCTGCCGAACGTGATCAGCACCCTCAACGGCCGTGAGATCTTCAGCAGCTCCGGCCGCGGCTACGCCTTCCAGAACCTGCCGGCCACCGCCATCAAGAGCCTGAACGTCTACAAGAGCAGCGAGGCGAGCCTGCCACTGGGCGGCATCGCGGGCCTGGTGGACATCCAGCTGCGCCGCCCGCTGGATTTCGACGGTGCGGAGATCGCCGGCACCGTGACCGGTACGCACAGCAAGTACGGTGGCGACATCGATCCCTCCGCCAGCCTGCTGCTGAGCAACCGCTGGGACACCGATGCCGGCGAGATCGGCGCCATGGTCAACTTCGGCTATGTCGGCAAGCGCTATGCGTACGATGCGGTGTGGGGTGACTTCCCGAAGGTGCTGGAGAATCCGGATGGCACGCCGGCACGTACCGATGACGGCAACCTGATCGCCGCCCCCAATGGCTGGGGCACCAACTACAACCATGGCGACCGCAAGCGCAGTGCGTTCAACTATGCCCTGCAGTGGAAACCCAGCGAACGCACCGAGGTCTATGTCGAGGGCCTCTATGATTTCGTGCGAGACGACTATGACCAGGCGTTCCTGTTCAGTTTCCCGGTCGGGGTGGTGCCGCCGACGGGGCTGCAGGTCGGCGACAACTGCTATGCCAACCGCCTGGACGGGCCGCTCTCCGGCCAGACCATCTGCGACGCCACCGCAGGTACATGGACCGGCGACAGCTATGCCGCCAGCAGCACCCAGGCGCACAAGCAGCGCGGCCAGGACATCCAGAACGCGCTGGGCTTCAAGTGGCGCGGCGACCAGCTGCGGCTGTCCACCGAAGTGGCCCGTACGTCTGGCTACTACCGCGATGAGAACTTCATCATCGACACCTTCCTGGCCGGGCCGATCACCACCGTCTGGGACGGCACCTCGGGCAAGCACCAGAACTGGTACCTGGCCGGCAACCCGGCCATGGACCCGTCGCGCTTCTACCTCAATGGCCTGTTCCAGACCTGGGGCGAGTCGCGCGGCGAGGAAAACAGCTGGCGCGGCGACGGAACGTTCGAGTTCCTCGACGGCCCGATCGCCAACCTCCAGTTCGGCCTGCGCTATGCCGACCGTACCGCCAGCGCAAAGGGCAGCGTGGAAATCAGCACGCCGCCACCAGGCGGTGCCGGTACGGGCAACATCACCGCCTCGCCCAACCCGGCCAACCAGGTGGTGGGGCTGTTCCCGGCCAGCAGCTTCTTCTGCAGCAAGCGCGGCAACTCCGCACTGAGCCAGTCGTTCCTGACGCCCTGCTACGACTACCTGATCGACAACGCCGACGCGCTGCGCCGCTACTACGGTCTGCCGGACGGGCTGGCGGCGGAGAATCCCGGCCGCTTCTTCGATATCGAAGAACGCAAGAGCGCCGGCTACCTGCAGGCGAAGTACGACTTCGATCTGGGCGGCCTGCGCGTGGATGGTCTGGTAGGCGTGCGTGCGGAGAAGATCAAGCGTGAACTCAACGCCTTCTCGTTCGACGCGGGCACGGGTGTCTACAGTGCCATCACCCGCAGCACGCAGGACACCAATGCCCTGCCCAACGCGAGCCTGAACCTGCACTTCAACGATGCCTGGCAGCTGCGCGTGCTGGCGGCCAAGACACTGAGCTATCCGGACTTCGGTGCCTTGAACCCGTCGATCTCGCTGAACCCCGGCACCGTCAACCGGGCGGGCGTGGCCAGCAGTGGCAACCCCGACCTGAGCCCGATCAAGTCGACCAACTACGACATGTCACTGGAGTGGTACTTCTCCCCGGTGGGCTACGTCAGTGCGGGCGTGTTCTATCGTGACATCGATGGCTACATCCAGAACTACATCACCAATGTGGTCATCGCCGGGGAGGACTACGAGCTGTCATCCCCGCAGAGCGCCGGCAGCGGCCATCTGCAGGGTGTCGAGCTGGCCTACCAGCAGACCTTCGACTTCCTGCCCGGCGCCTGGAGCGGCCTGGGTGCGCAGTTCAACTACACCTACATCGAAGGCGATACCAAGTCTCCGGAGTTCCTTGGCGGGCCCGTGATCTCGCGGCCGCTGCAGAACGTCTCGAAGAACAACTACAACGCCGTGCTGTTCTACGAGAACTTCGGCCTGAGTGCGCGCCTGGCCTACGGCTACCGCAGCCGGTACATCGATTTCTTCACCCAGCCCACGGTCGCCGGAACGGAGGACCAGGTCGAGGCGGCCAGCTCGCTGGACTTCTCGATCAGCTACGACGTGACCCCGCGCACCACGGTGGTGTTCTCGGCCACCAACCTGCTGGGCAACAACCTGCACCAGTACTGGGGCAGCGGCAACACGCGGCCGCGCGACATCCGTTACCAGGACAAGACCCTGGGCATGGGCTTCCGGTTCAAGCTCTGATGAGGACGCTCCCCCACATGCCTCACACCCCTCACCCATCCTTTTGTCGGATAATAGGAGTGACCGCAGCCTGCGGTGCACCAAGCCAAAGGGATGCCTGTGAAACCGATCGAGGTACGCAACCTCTACGACCAAGTGGCCCAGGAGATCGGGCAGCGGATCATCAGCGGCGCACTTCAGCCGGGCGAATTCCTGCCCAGGGAAGAGCTGCTGTCACAGACCTTGTCCGTCAGCCGCTCCGCCCTGCGCGAGGGCCTGAAGGTGCTGGGCTCCAAAGGGCTGATCGAAACCCGGCAGAAAACCGGTTCGCGGGTGCGCGACCCGCGTCACTGGAAGCAGCTGGACAGCGACATCCTGGCGTGGCGCTGCGCGCTGATGCCCACCCAGGACTTCGTGGAAAAGCTGGTGGAGATGCGCGAGGTGATCGAACCGGCGGCCGCGGCTTCCGCAGCCGAGCGGCGTTCGCCCGCGCAGCTGGCCAGGATCAAGAGCGCGTACCAGGCCATGGCCGATGCACCGGACCAGGATGCGTGGGCCAAGGCCGACCTGATGTTCCACGAGAGCGTGCTGGAAGCCACCAACAACGAACTGCTGGCATCCCTGTTCTCGGTCATCGACGCGGCGCTGGGCACCTTCTTCCTGCTCTCGGCGCAGACCGCGCAGGACTTCAAGTACTCGCTGCCGCGCCACTTCGACGTGTACGACGCCATCCGGCAGAAGCAGCCGGACGCGGCGCGCGCCGCCATGCTGGACATGATTGCCGACTCCCGCGCCAATCTGAAGGGCGCGCGGCTGTCCAGAAAACCCCCACGCTGAAGGAAACACCATGAGCACCGCCTGGATGCAACCCCTCCCCTTGGTTGCCATCCTGCGCGGGCTCACCCCGCAGGAAGCGCCCGCCATCGGCGCGGCGCTGGCCGAGGCCGGCTTCCACATCCTGGAAGTCCCGCTGAACTCGCCGCAGCCGCTGCAGAGCATTGAACTGCTCGCAAAGCAGCTCGGCGATCGCTGCCTGATCGGTGCCGGCACCGTCCTGTCCACTGCGCAGGTGCAGGACGTGAACAACGCCGGTGGCCGGCTGGTGGTGATGCCGCACGCGGACGTGGAGGTCATCGCCGCCGCACACGCCAGCGGCATGGTCTGCACGCCCGGCGTGGCGACGCCCACGGAAGCCTTCGCCGCCCTGCGGGCCGGTGCGGATGCGCTGAAACTGTTTCCCGCCGAACAACTGCCCCCCCCGGTGCTGAAGGCGTGGTCCAGTGTGCTTCCCGCCGGCACGCCGCTGCTGCCCGTCGGCGGCATCACCCCGGAGCGCATGGCCGCCTACCGCCAGGCAGGTGCCGCCGGCTTCGGTATCGGCTCCGCCCTGTATGCCCCCAAGACCCCCGCGGACGACGTCGCACGCCGCGCGCGTGCGTTCATCGACGCCTGGAACAGAACGAACACGGACTCCCCCGCATGAAGATCACTGCCATCACGACCTACCTGGTGCCCCCGCGCTGGCTGTTCGTCCGCATCGATACGGACGCCGGCATCTGCGGCTGGGGCGAGCCCATCGTCGAAGGACGCGCGCACACCGTGGCGGCGGCCGTGGAAGAGCTGTCCGACTATCTGGTCGGCAAGGACCCCCGGCACATCGAAGACCACTGGAACGTGCTCTATCGTGGCGGCTTCTACCGTGGCGGTCCGATCCTGATGAGCGCACTGGCGGGCATTGACCAGGCGCTGTGGGACATCCACGGCAAGGCACTGGGCGTGCCGGTGCATGCCCTGCTGGGCGGCCCTGTGCGCGACCGCATCCGCGTGTACTCATGGATCGGCGGCGATCGGCCGGCCGACACCGCCCGTGCCGCCCGCGACGCCGTGGCACGCGGTTTCACTGCGGTGAAGATGAACGCCACCGAGGAAGTGCAGTTCGTCGATAGCCATGACAAGGTCACGCGGGTACTGGAGAACGTGCAGGCCGTGCGCGATGCGGTGGGCCGCGATGTGGGAGTGGCCGTGGACTTCCATGGCCGCGTGCACAAGCCGATGGCCAAGGTGCTGATGCGCGAGCTGGCGCCCTTCGGGCTGATGTTCATCGAAGAGCCGGTGCTTTCCGAGCACCTGGAAGCCATCCCGGAACTGGCCGCCCTTTCGCCTGCGCCGATCGCGCTGGGCGAACGCCTGTACTCCCGCTTCGACTTCAAGCGCGTACTGCAGACCGGTGGCGTGGACATCCTGCAACCGGATCCATCGCACTCGGGTGGCATCACGGAAACCCGCAAGATCGCGGCCATGGCCGAAGCCTACGACGTCGCCATCGCTCTGCACTGCCCGCTCGGTCCGATCGCGCTGGCGGCCAACCTGCAGCTGGATGCGGTCTGCTACAACGCCTTCATCCAGGAACAGAGCCTGGGCATCCACTACAACGCCAGCAACGATCTGCTGGACTACCTGGTGGACCGCGCGCCCTTCGAGTACAGGGAAGGCTTCGTCAGGATTCCTGATGGCCCGGGGCTGGGCATCGAGATCAACCAGGCCTACGTTGACGAGCGAACCGCCGAAGGCCACCGCTGGCGCAACCCCATCTGGCGCCATGCCGATGGCAGCGTGGCCGAGTGGTGAGCGCCATGACCGATCAGGCACGTTATCCCAGCCTTGAGAACCGCGCGGTGCTGATCACCGGTGGTGCCACCGGCATCGGCGCCGCCTTCGTCGAGCACTTCGCGCGGCAGGGTGCGAAGGTCGTCTTTCTCGACATCGACGACAGCGGCGCCCAAGCGCTGCTGGAAAGCCTGCGCGACTTTGCGACTGCCCCGCGCTATCTGCATTGCGACATCACCGATATCGAGGCACTCCGGTCCGCCATCGCCCACGCGCGGATCCTGGCTGGACCGTTCTCGGTGCTGGTCAACAATGCCGCCAACGATGCTCGTCATGCCCTGGCCGACACCGGCATCGCGGACTTTGAACGCAGCATGGCGGTGAACCTGCGCCACCAGTACTTCGCCATCCAGGCGCTGGTGCCGGACATGCGCGCCCTCGGCGGCGGTTCAATCATCTGCCTGGGTTCGACGGGCTGGATGATCAAGAACAGCGGGTATCCGCTGTACGCGGTGGCCAAATCCGCGGTCCACGGCCTGGTCAACGGCCTGGCCCGGGAACTGGGGCAGGACCGCATCCGCATCAATGCGCTGGTACCGGGCTGGGTGATCACCGAGAAGCAGCAGCGGCTGTGGCTGGACGCGGAGGGCGAAGCACAGCTGCGTCGTGCGCAATGCCTGCCGGGCTATCTGCGCGCGGAGGACCTGGCGCGCGCCGCCCTGTTCCTGGCCGCCGATGACAGCCGCATGTGTACCGGCCAGGACTTCATCATCGACGGAGGCTGGGTGTGAGCGGGTCCGCCACTGTCGCGGTGCCGGCCGCAAACACCCTGGGCGAAGGCGTGCTGTGGTGTGATCGCGAATCGGTGGTGTACTGGACCGACATCGCGCAGGCGCAGCTGTGGCGCTATCGCCCCGGTGACGGCGCGCTCACCCGCTGGCCGATGCCGGAGCGGCTGGCCGCACTGGCATTGTGCGAAGCCGAAGGCTGGCTGCTGCTGGCGTTGGCGTCGCGGCTGGCATTCTTCCATCCGGCGCGCGGCGAGCTGCGTGACGTGCTTGTGCTGCCCGACACAGGGGCACGTCTGCGCGCCAATGATGGCGCCTGTGACCTCCAAGGCCGCTTCGTGTTCGGCATGCTGCATGAGCCCACGAACGGTCCGAAGCAGGCCGTCGCACCCTTCTACAGGCTCACCACTGAGCTCGTGCTCGAGACGCTTCCGCTACCGACCGTGGCGATTGCCAACAGCGTAGCGTTCAGTCCGGACGGCCGCACGATGTACTTCTGCGACTCGCTGCAGAAGCAGATCCTGCGTTGCGATTACGGCGACAGCCCGGGTGCGGTAACAGTGTTCGCCGATCTGCGCGCCGAGGATGGCGAGCCCGATGGCAGTGTGGTCGATGCCGAAGGCGGACTCTGGAATGCCCGCTGGGGCGGTTCGCGCGTGGTGCGCTACCGGCCCGATGGCCAGCAGGATCGCATACTTTCCGTCCCGGTCGCGCAGCCCACCCGCCCGGTCTTTGGCGGCAGCACGCTGCGAACGATGTTCATCACCAGCGCGCACGACGGCCTGGACGCGGCCGCGCGCGCGCGCGACCCCTTCGCCGGCCATCTGTTCGCCACCGACGCCGGCATCGCCGGCGTTCCCGAACCCCGGTTCGCCGGCAACCCCAATGACGTGCCGCCGTGCCCACAGCGCGGACCCATCGCGGAGCTTCCATGAGCCTTTCCCCCCTGGATATCAGCATCGTGCTGGCCTATCTGGCCGGCATCTTCATCCTCGCGCAGTGGGTTTCCCGCGAGAAGGCCGGCCGGCAGAAGTCGGCCCAGGACTACTTCCTGGCCAGCCGCAGCCTGCCGTGGTGGGCGATCGGTGCCTCGCTCATCGCGGCCAACATCTCGGCCGAACAGATCATCGGCATGTCCGGCTCGGGCTATGCCATCGGCCTGGCCATCGCATCCTATGAATGGATGGCGGCGATCACGCTGCTGATCGTCGGCAAATGGTTCCTGCCGATCTTCCTGCGCAACGGCATCACCACCATGCCGCAGTTCCTGCAGGAGCGCTACGGCAACCGCATCCGCACGCTGATGGCCGTGTTCTGGCTGGGCCTGTACGTATTCGTCAATCTCACCTCGATCCTGTGGCTGGGTTCGATCGCCATTGCCGGCGTGGCAGGCCTCAACCAGGACGTGGCGCTGGTGCTGCTGGGCGCCTTCGCACTGGCCTATCAGCTGTATGGCGGCCTGAAGGCGGTCGCGCTTACCGACATCGTGCAGGTCTCGCTGCTGGTTCTGGGTGGCCTGCTGGTCACCTTCATCACGCTGGGCCAGATCGGCAACGGCAGCGTCACCGACGGCTTCATGCAGCTGTGGCAGCAGCATCCCGAACGCTTTGAAATGATCCTCAGCAAGGACAACCCGTTCTACAAGGATCTGCCCGGGCTGTCGGTGTTGCTGGGCGGCATGTGGATCGCCAATCTCAGCTACTGGGGTTTCAACCAGTACATCATCCAGCGCGCACTGGCCGCCAAGGATCTGCGTGAGGCGCAGAAGGGCGTGGTATTCGCTGCGTTCCTGAAGCTGCTCATTCCGGCCATCGTGGTGCTGCCCGGCATCGCCGCGGTCATGCTCGCCCCCGGCCTGGAACGCCCGGACGCGGCCTACCCGACGATGCTGGCGCTGCTTCCCAGCGGCATCCTGGGCCTGGTGTTCGCCGCGCTGGTGGCCGCCATCGTTGCGTCGCTGGCATCGAAGATCAATTCCGTCGCCACCATCTTCACGCTCGACTTCTATGCCAAGCGCGCGCCCGATGCCTCGGAAGCCAGACTGGTGCGTGTCGGCCGGTTCGCGGCGTCCGTCTCGATCATCGTGGCGGTGCTGACCGCGCGCCCACTGCTGGGCGGGTTCGACCAGGGCTTCCAGTACATCCAGGAGTTCACCGGCTTCTTCACCCCCGGCATCGTGGTGATCTTCCTGCTGGGCCTGTTCTGGAAGCGTGCGAACGAAGCCGGTGCGCTGGCTGCGGCGGTCGGCTCCTTCGTACTGTCGTTGGCCCTGAAGCTGCTGTGGCCCTCGC
>NZ_JASGBV010000014.1:0-82938 GCF_030053245.1 Stenotrophomonas sp. RS-48 | reverse complement strand
CAACCATCGCAAGATTGCGGTGATCGACAACGAAGTGGGCTACATCGGTTCGCAGAACCTGGCACGGCCGGAGTTCGTGCCAGGCCATCCCAACCGCGAGCTGGTGGCGCGTGTGCGCGGCCCGGCGGTGGCACACCTGGAAGCCGTGTTCGCCAGCGACTGGTACATCGAGACCGGCCAGCGCCTGGACGTCCTTGCCGACGTACCCGAGTGCAGCGACGATGTTGCCACCCAGCTGCTGCCCAGCGGGCCGGCCTATCCGTACAGCAACGCGCGTGATGCCGTCGCCGCACTGATCCATCTGGCCCGCCGGCGGCTGGTGATGGTCACCCCGTACTTCGTGCCGGACGAAGCGACCCTGAGCGCGCTGCGCATCGCCGCGCTTTCCGGGGTGCAGGTGCAGCTGATCCTGTCGGCCAGCAACAACCAGCGGCTGACCGCCTGGGCGCAGGAGGCCTACTACGACGAGCTGCTGCGCTGTGGCGTGCGCATTGCCCTGTACGAGCCGCAGTTCCTGCACGCCAAGCACATGAGCGTGGATGAAGACATCGCGGTGCTCGGCTCGATCAACATGGATATCCGCTCGTTCGCGCTGAATGCCGAGATCGGTCTGGTCTGCTACGACCGCGTGCTGGTGACGCAGCTGTGTGCCATTGAAGACGATTACCTGCGCCAGTCGCGCCAGCTCGATCTGCAGCAGTGGCGCAAGCGTCCTGCCTGGCGCCGCAGCCGCGAAGGCATCGCACGCCTGGCCGACGCGTTGATGTGAACCGGTGCGCCGGAGCTCGAGCGGTCTCGATCATTGCGCACGCGGCGGCACTCCGGCCCGTCATGGCCGATGGCCTACAATCGGCACATGACTGATTCACCGTGTAATGGCGAACTGGACCTGGCGATCATCGGTGGTGGTGCGGCCGGGGTGCTGGTGGCGATCCAGGTGCTGCGCCAGGCCCGGTCGCCACTGGCGCTGGCCATCTTCGAACCCGCCTCGCAGCTGGCCCAGGGCATCGCCTATGCCACGCCGTGGCCGGAGCACCTGCTGAATGTGCCGGCGGCGAAAATGAGTGCGTTCGCCGAGCAGCCCGGTGACTTCCTCGATTACCTGATGGCCGTCAACGCCTACCCGGGCGAGACGCGCGAGGTACTGGGCGAGCGTTATGTCGGCCGCCATCATTTCGCCGCGTACCTGCAGCAGCGTCTGCAGGAGGCGGTTGCGGCCAGCCCGGCGCAGCTGCAGGTGATCGCGCAGCCGGTGCGGGGCCTCACCCCGGATGACTCCGGTTATCGCCTGCAGCTGGGCGATGGCCACACATGGCATGCCGCGCAGGGGGTGCTCGCCACCGGCAACAGCATGCGTCCGCTGCCGGTGGCCGGTGCCGATGGACTGCCTGCCGACACCGTGGTCGAAGCCTGGGACTACGACGGCGTGCGCGCGTTGGCAGGCGCGCACGCGCTGGCCATCGTCGGTTCCGGTCTGAGCATGGCTGATACGGTGCTGGCGCTGGTCGCGGCCGGTCACACCGGCCCGCTGCATGTGATTTCCCGTCACGGCCTGCTGCCGCTGCCGCACGCGCACGCGGGCCTGCCGGATTTCGACCCCGCCCCCCTGCTGCCGATGACGCTGCGCCAGCGCCTGCGCACGCTGCGCCGGCAGGTGCGCCGGGCCGAGGCGGATGGCCTGCCCTGGCAGGGCGTGATGGACCGCCTCCGTCCGCATGGACAGGCGCTGTGGTGCAGCCTCGACGAGGCCGACCAGCGGCGGTTCCTGCGCCATGTGGTGCGCTACTGGGATGTACATCGCCATCGCATCGCCGAAGAGGTCGATGCACAGTTGCGCGCATTGCAGGCCAGCGGTCAGCTGCGCGTGCATCGCGCACGCCTGGATCGGGTCTGGCGTGAGGGCGATGCGCTGCAGCTGTCGGGCCACGATGCGGCCGGACACCCGCAGCAGTGGACGATCGGGGGTGTGATCAACGCCACCGGTGTGGAGACCCGCGCCACCGCGTTGCGCAATCCGTTGCTGCAGCAGCTTCAGGCCGATGGCCTGGCCCGTCCCGGGCCGCATGGGCTGGGCCTGGACAGCACGGTGCCCGGCGACCGCGTGCGCAGCGCCGGCGGCCAGCCGCAGGCGCGGCTGGGCGTACTTGGCAGCCTGCGCATCGGCAGCCTGTGGGAAAGCCTGGCGGTGCCTGAACTGCGCCAGCAGGCGCAGGCACTGGCCACCCAGGTGGTCGCAGGAGCCGCGACGGCGATGCCGTAAAATGGGGGCATGGATGTCTCCCACCTGCTTGATGGCCTGAACCCGGCCCAGCGCGAAGCCGTCTCCGCTCCCCCCGGCCACCACCTGGTGCTGGCCGGTGCCGGTTCCGGCAAGACCCGCGTACTTACCCACCGCATCGCCTGGCTGCATGAAGTCGAAGGCGTGCCGACCCATGGCATCTTCGCGGTGACCTTCACCAACAAGGCCGCCGGCGAGATGCGCCACCGCATCGACGCACAGCTGCCGCATGGCAGCCGTGGCATGTGGATCGGTACCTTCCACGGCCTGGCCAACCGCCTGCTGCGCCTGCACTGGCAGGACGCGAAGCTGCCCGAAGGTTTCCAGGTGATGGATTCGGACGACCAGCTGCGGCTGGTCAAGCGCGTGGTGCAGGCACTGGAGATCGACGACAGCAAGCATCCGCCCAAGCAGATCGCGTGGTGGATCAACGAACAGAAGGATGAAGGCCGCCGCCCGCAGCACATCCAGCCCGAGCCGCACGATGCGTGGCTGGAAACCATGCGCCAGGCCTACATCGAGTACCAGGCGCGCTGCGACCGTGCCGGCCTGGTCGACTTCGCCGAACTGCTGCTGCGCGCGCATGAGCTGCTGCGTGACAATCCCGGCCTGCTGGCGCACTACCGCGCCCGCTTCCGCGAGATCCTGGTGGACGAGTTCCAGGACACCAATGCCATCCAGTACGCCTTCGTGCGCGTGCTGGCGGGGGAGTCCGGCCATGTGTTCGTGGTCGGCGACGACGACCAGGCCATCTACGGCTGGCGCGGTGCCAAGGTGGAGAACGTGCAGGGCTTCCTGCGTGATTTCCCGGGCGCGCAGACCATTCGCCTGGAACAGAACTACCGCTCCACGGCCAACATCCTCGGTGCTGCCAACGCGGTGATCGCGCACAACCCCGATCGCATCGGCAAGCAGCTGTGGACCGACAGCGGTGACGGCGAGCCGATCGACCTGTACGCGGCGTACAACGAGATGGACGAGGCCCGCTACATCGTCGAACGTGCCCGCCAGTGGGTGCGCGATGGTGGCAGCTACACCGAAGTGGCCGTGCTCTACCGCAGCAATGCGCAGTCGCGTGCGCTGGAAGAAGCCCTGCTGAGCGAGCAGGTGCCGTACCGCGTGTACGGCGGCATGCGCTTCTTCGAACGCGCCGAGATCAAGGACGCGCTGGCCTACCTGCGCCTGCTCTCCAACCGCAACGACGATGCCGCCTTCGAGCGCGCGGTGAACACGCCGACCCGCGGCATCGGTGAACGCACCCTCGACGAAGTGCGGCGCGAAGCACGAGCGCAGGGCATTTCGCTGTGGGAAGCCACCATGCTGGTCACCCAGGGCAATGCGCTGGCCGCGCGTGCGCGCAACGCACTGGCGGGCTTCCTGGTGCTGGTCAACGAACTGCAGGCGCAGACCCGGGACATGACCCTGGCCGAGCGCGTGGATCACGTGCTCTCGCGCTCGCAGCTGCGTGAGCACTGGAGCAAGGAAAGCCGCAATTCGCTCGACTCCGAATCGCGCACCGACAACCTCGACGAACTGGTCTCGGTCGCCTCGCGCTTCGTGCGGCGTGCCGATGACATCGAGGAAGTGGGCGAGGACATGGACGAGCTGGTGGCGTTCCTGGCCTACGCTGCGCTGGAGGCCGGCGAGGGCCAGGCGCAGGCCGGCGAGGACGGCGTGCAGCTGATGACCCTGCATTCGGCGAAGGGCCTGGAATTCCCCCTGGTGTTCCTGGCCGGCATGGAGGATGGCCTGTTCCCGAGCGCGCGTTCGCTGGAAGAAAGCGGCCGGCTGGAGGAAGAGCGGCGCCTGGCGTATGTAGGCATCACCCGCGCGCGGCAGAAGCTGGTGCTGTGCTACGCCGAATCACGCCGCATCCATGGCCAGGACAACTACAGCCTGCCTTCGCGTTTCCTGCGTGAGATTCCGCGCGGGCTGCTGCATGAAGTGCGGCCGAAGGTGCAGGTCTCGCGCCCCGCGTCGCTGGGCAGCAGCCGGGTGATGGGGCATGCCGCCATCGAGCTGCCGCCGATCAAGCTCGGCGCGCTGGTCAGCCATCCCAAGTTCGGCGAAGGCATGGTGACCGATTACGAAGGCAACGGCGCCCACGCCCGCGTGCAGGTCGAGTTCGCCGACGCCGGCAGCAAGTGGCTGGTGATGGCCTACGCCAACCTGACGGTGATCTGATTCCCGTCGAGGGGTAGAAGCCCTCCCGCAGGGAGAGCTCCGACCCCATCACGGGAACACCCAGCCGGGCATGGGCTCGGCTCTACAATAGGCGGCATCTCTTCCAGGAATGCCCCGATGACCGAGCCCACGCTGCATGTCACCGTGACCTTGAACGCCAGGCTGCAGCCTGAGCATCGCCACGAGCTGTTCGAGGATCCGCTCGACGCGCTGCTGCAGGCCGCCGAAGTGGGCGAAATCACCGGCGGCGGGACCGCCCTCTCCGATGACGGCGAGGTCGAGTACGGCGACATCGAGGTGGCGCTTCATGACGCGGCGGGTGTGCCGAAGTTGATCGATCTGCTGGAGCAGCTGGGCGCGCCGAAGGGATCGAAGGTGCAGGGCGCCGGGGACGGCGACCGCGGTTTCGGCGTCACCGAAGGCCTGGGCATCTATCTGGATGGCCAGAACCTGCCGGACGAGGTCTACGAACAATGCGATTCCAACCATGTGTTCGAACAGCTGTCCGAACGCATCGACGGCCTGGGTGAGATCTGCAGCTGGTGGCAGGGCCCGACCGAGACCGCGCTGTACATGTACGGCCAGTCGTTCGAGGCGATGCGTGATGCGATCGCCGGGTTCGTGGCCAGCTACCCGCTGTGCCAGAACGCACGCGTGGTGCAGATCGCCTGAGAGGGCCACCTGTAGAGCCGAGCCCACGCTCGGCTCATCCATCCGGAGCCGAGCATGGGCTCGGCTCTACAGGCGCCGGATTGATCCTGCTCAAAGCGCCACGTGCACATCGGGTGTGCAATGGTGGCGTTCCCATCCGGCGGATTGCCACGGAGCCCTACCATGTACACGCGCATCCTGATCGCCACCGACGGGTCCGAGCTGGCCGACAAGGGCCTGGCCAAGGGCCTGGAGCTGGCGAAGGACCTCAACGCCGAGGTCGATATCGTCACCGTTTCCGAGCCGTGGGCTGTCGGCATGTACGACGCCATGGGCTGGAGCGTGGGCTACATGAACAGCCCCGAGTACAAGGCCGATCGCGAGGAAGGCGCGCAGAAGGTACTGCAGCCTGCGCTGGCCAAAGCCGCTGAGCAGGGCATCCAGGCCAACCCGGTGCATGTGCTGGACCGCTACGCGGCCGACGGCATCATCGAGACCGCTGCCGAGCGCAACAGCGACCTGATCGTGATGACCTCGCATGGCCGTCGTGGCGTGACCCGCGTACTGCTGGGCAGCCAGACCGCCGAGGTGCTGGCACGCAGCACGCTTCCGGTGCTGGTCATCCGCTGAGGCACGTGTTCCCGGGGAGGGGACACCGACGCCGGCCGCAGGATGCGCGCCGGCGTCATCTTTTATGCAGCCGGGCTCGCTGGGGTCGGATCCTGCGGAAAGGGATCCGCCCCCTGTCACATCACCAGCTGTAGAGCTTCCAGTACACCGGCGAGACGCCGTCCTTGTCGGTGTCCATGCGGCCATCGCCGTTCTTGTCGTACATGTAGAACGGGGCACCCCGCGACGGCGTCACCTTGACCATGCGCAGCTGCCCGGCCACGCGGTACTCCTCGATGGTGTCGCCGTTGCTCATGGTGCGGCTGGAGACCTCGGCGCCCTTGACGTCGACCGGGGGCGCCCCGGCGCCACCCATGCTGGCGCAGCCGGCAAGCAGGAGCAGGGAGGCCAGCATCAGAGTCTTCATGGGCGGTGGTCCTTTGCCTGGAAAGAGATTCGATTATGCCCCATCGTCGGGCATGCGCCGTGTCGCCGCTGTGCAGGGACAGGCGCGTAGAATCGCTGCATGAGCAGATTAGTCCTGATCGACGGGTCCAGTTACCTGTACCGCGCGTTCCACGCGCTGCCGCCCCTGTCCAATGCACAGGGCGAGCCCACCGGCGCGCTGTTCGGCGTGGTCAACATGCTGCGCTCGACGCTGAAGGAGCGGCCGGCCTACGTCGCGTTCGTCGTCGATGCGCCCGGCAAGACCTTCCGTGATGACCTGTACGACCAGTACAAGGCCAACCGTCCCCCGATGCCCGACGAGCTGCGCAGCCAGGTCGAGCCGATGTGCCGCATCGTCGAAGCGCTGGGCATCAGCATCCTGCGCGTTCCGGGCGTGGAAGCCGACGATGTGATCGGCACGCTGGCCCTGCAGGGCCAGGCGCAGGACCTGAAGGTGACGATTTCCACCGGCGACAAGGACTTCGCCCAGCTGGTGCGGCCGGGCATCGAACTGGTCAACACCATGACCGGCAGCCGCATGGATTCGGACGCGGCGGTGATGGAGAAGTTCGGTGTGCGCGCCGACCAGATCGTCGACCTGCTGGCGCTGATGGGCGACAGCGTCGACAACGTGCCGGGCGTTGAGAAGTGCGGGCCGAAGACCGCCGCCAAGTGGCTGGCGGAGTACCAGCACCTGGAGGGCGTGATGGCCGCCGCGCCGGCCATGAAGGGCAAGATCGGCGAGAACCTGCGTGCGGCGCTGGAGCGCCTGCCGCTGAACCGCGAACTGGTGACGATCCGCACCGACGTCGCACTGGAGGCCACCCCGACCACGCTGGCGCTGCGCGAACAGGACGTGCCGGCGCTGACCGAGCTGTACACGCGCTACGGGTTCACCCAGGCCCTGAAGGAACTGGGGGCGCCGCTGCCGGCACCGGCCGTGGCCAGCGAGGCGGCACCGAGCCTGCGTGGCACGGCGGCCGGCTTCGCCCGTGGCAGTGCGGAGGCACCGGCCGAGGGCACGCTGGATCCGGCGCTGGCCGCGCCAGGTGAATACGAGACCGTGCTTACCAGCGGACAGCTGCAGGCCTGGGTGGAGCGGCTGCAGCAGGCTGACCTGATCAGCTTCGATACCGAAACCGATGCGCTGGATGCGATGCGCGCGCGCCTGGTCGGTGTCAGCCTGGCGGTCGAGCCGGGCAAGGCGGCCTACATCCCGGTGGGCCATGACTACCCCGGCGCACCGGCGCAGCTGCCGCTGCAGCAGGTGCTGGACGCGTTGCGCCCGGTACTGCAGGACCCGGCAAGGAAGAAGCTGGGCCAGCACGGCAAGTACGACCTGCATGTGCTGCGGCGCCATGGTGTCGAGGTGCAGGGTTACCACGACGACACCATGCTTGAGAGCTTCGTGCTCAATTCCACCGCCACCCGCCACGACATGGATTCGCTGGCCCTGCGTTACCTGGGCTACACCACCATCAAGTTCGAGGACGTGGCCGGCAAGGGCGCCAAGCAGATTCCATTCTCGCAGGTGGGCATCGACGAGGCCAGCCGCTATGCGGCCGAGGACGCCGACATCACCCTGCGCCTGCACCGCGCGCTGCAACCGCAGCTGCTGGCCGAACCGGCCCTGGACAGCGTGTACCGCGACATCGAGATGCCCCTGGTGCCGGTACTGGCCAGCATCGAGGCCAACGGTGTGCGCATCGATGCCGACGAGCTGCGCCGGCAGAGCCAGGACCTGTCTTCGCGCATGCTGGCCGCGCAGCAGAAGGCCACCGAGCTGGCCGGGCGCAGTTTCAACCTGGATTCGCCGAAGCAGCTGCAGGCCGTGCTGTTCGACGAGCTGAAGCTGCCGGCGGTGGTGAAGACTCCGAAGGGCCAGCCCAGCACCAATGAAGAGGCGCTGGAGGCGATCGCCGACCAGCATGAGCTGCCGCGGGTGATCCTCGATTACCGTGGCCTGGCCAAGCTGCGCAGCACCTACACCGACAAGCTGCCGGAGATGGTCAACCCGGATACCGGCAGGGTGCACACCAGCTACCACCAGTCCGGCGCTGCCACCGGCCGCCTGTCCTCCTCGGACCCGAACCTGCAGAACATCCCGATCCGCACCGAAGATGGCCGCCGCATCCGCCGCGCCTTCGTCGCACCGGAAGGCTGCCAGCTGCTGGCAGCCGACTATTCACAGATCGAACTGCGGATCATGGCCCACCTGTCCGAAGACCCGGGCCTGGTGCGCGCCTTCGAGCAGGGCGCCGACGTGCACCGCGCCACCGCCGCAGAAGTGTTCGGCCGCACCCTGGACGAGGTGACGCCGAACGAGCGCCGCGCGGCCAAGGCGATCAATTTCGGCCTGATGTACGGCATGAGTGCCTTCGGCCTGGCCCGCAACCTCGGCATCGACCGGGGCCAGGCGCAGGATTATGTGGCGTTGTACTTCAGCCGTTACCCGGGCGTGCGTGACTTCATGGAGCGGATGCGCCAGCAGGCCCGTGACCAGGGCTATGTGGAAACGCTGTTCGGCCGCCGCCTGTATCTGAACGATATCCATGCACGCAACCAGGGCCTGCGTGCCGGTGCTGAACGCGCGGCGATCAACGCGCCGATGCAGGGCACGGCTGCCGACATCATCAAGCGCGCGATGGTGGATGTTGACCGCTGGCTGCGCGACAGCGGGGCGCCGGCGCGGATGATCCTGCAGGTGCACGATGAACTGGTGTTCGAAACCGAGACTGCGTTTGTCGAGGAGCTGCGGGAAAATGTGGTGCAGCGTATGTCGCAATCGGCACAGTTGCGCGTTCCTTTGGTGGTCGACACCGGCGTAGGTAAGAACTGGGACGAGGCACACTGAGTCGCTTTCAGACCTGAAGGGACGTGAATTTGTTCATCTGGCCACAGTTTCTGACTCGGCCATGAATACTCGCCCCATTGCGGTTCATTAAATTGGCTCCCTTCACGAACCGTTAGTGTTCGGAGTGGTTCTATAGCTCTCGACAGGCGCAATGCCTGTTGTGGATCTCTCCCATCCCCTGGAGCAGATCTCGGAACGGGGACTCCTCCCCAAGTGCCCGTTCCCCGGCCCCGTTGACCTCCCCCTGGTCAGCGGGGCTTTTTATTTGCGCCGCCGGCAGGTTGCCGGCTGCTAGGCTGGGCCACCGCCCAGCAGGGGAGCCCGCAATGCACGATCTGTTCGCACTGGCGATGCCGTGGTGGGAGTTCATCCTGCGCGCGGTGGTGGTCTACACCGTTGTGCTGGGCCTGGTGCGCCTCAGCGGCAAGCGCGCGCTGGGGCAGATCACCCCGTTCGACGTGCTGCTGATCGTGCTGCTGGGCAACGCGGTGCAGAACGCGCTGCTGGGCCAGGACACGTCCCTGGGCGGTGGCCTGCTGCTCGCCGCGACCCTGATCCTGCTCAACTACGGCGTGGGCTGGGTGACCACCCGCAACCGCCGCCTGGAGCGCCTGATCGAGGGGGAACCGGTGGTGATCGCCCGTGACGGCACCCTGTTGCGGGATGTTCTGCGCCGCGAACTGATCAGCCGGGCCGATTTCGATGCCGCCATGCGCCAGCAGGGCTGCCTGCGCATCGATGATGTGCAGGTGGCGCTGCTGGAAACCACCGGCCACATCACGATCATCGCCCGGCACACGGACGCGTAGGGCCGGCGGCATGTGTGCGGGGACGGCCACGCCGCCCCGCGAGATGCCTTAGAGCCAGTCGCGCGGGACCAGGTAATCGGCCAGTCGGGCTTCCGGACTGCCCGCCTCGGGGGTGAAGCCGTATTCCCAGCGCACCCGCGGCGGCAGGCTCATCAGGATGCTTTCGCTGCGGCCGCCGCTCTGCAGGCCGAACAGCGTGCCGCGGTCGTAGACCAGGTTGAATTCCACATAGCGGCCCCGCCGGTACAGCTGGAATTCGCGCTCGCGCTCGCCATGGGCGATGTCCTTGCGCTGCTGCACGATCGGCAGATAGGCATCGAGGAAGCCGTCGCCGACCGCCCGCAGGTAATCGAAGTCGCGTTCGAAATCGCCGTGCAGATCGTCGAAGAACAGGCCGCCGATGCCGCGCGTTTCGTTGCGGTGGCGCAGGAAGAAGTACTCGTCGCACCAGCGCTTGTGCGCGCTGTAGCGCTCTTCACCGAACGGCGCGCACAGGTCGTGGGCGACCTGGTGCCAATGGCGCACGTCCTCGTCGAAGGGATAGAAGGGGGTCAGATCGAAACCACCCCCGAACCAGCTGGCCACCACTTCGCCGTCGCGCTGCGCCTGGAAGAAGCGCACGTTGGCATGGGTGGTGGGCACATAGGGGTTGAGCGGGTGGAACACCAGCGATACGCCGGTGGCGCGCCAGGAGGCGCCGGCCAGCTCCGGTCGGTTGGCCGAGGCCGACGGCGGCAAGCGGCTGCCGGAGACATCCGAGAAGCCGATTCCGGCCTGTTCGAACACCGCGCCGTCGCGCAGCACGCGGGTACGGCCACCCCCGCCTTCAGCGCGCTGCCACAGGTCTTCCTGGAAGCGGGCCTGGCCGTCGGCCGCTTCGATCGCCGCACAGATGCGGTCCTGCAGGTCGGTCAGGTAGGCGCGCACGCGCTCGAATTCGTTCATGACGCGTACTTTACCGCAGGGCCTGCCGCACGCCGCGGGTGAGGGCAGGTCAGTGGAAGCAGGAGCGGATATCCGGCCGCAGCAGGCGCCAGGCCAGCCAGCCCTGCGCGACGAGCAGGGCGAAGGCGCCGCCGAACAGGGTCAGCGACATGAGGATGTGCTGGGTTCGCGCTTCGCGCAGTGTGTCTGGATCGACGATACGCCCGATGACGTCGGCGACGACGCTGTCCAGCCACCCGGCGACGGCGAAGTTTGCCAGGGCCGAGAGCCACAGCAATGCCACGTAGCTCCACAGGCCCCAGCGACGTCGCCGGGCGAATCCCCAGCTGGAAAGCACGGCGGGGATCGCTGACAGCATCAGCCACAGGGTAGCGTCCACCGGTTTGCGCAGGATCCACAGCACGCTTGGCGGGAACTGCTGTTCAGTGGCCGACAGCAGCATCCACCGCCAGAACGGGCCGCCGGACAGCTGCCAGACCACCAGCGCCTGAATCGCCATGGCCACCACGAACGCTGCGCAGATCAGCAGCGACGCCAGGCCGAGCGGCCGCACGAAATCCTCCGGGTTGAGCGGCGTGGCAGGGCGGTGCCGGGGCGGTTGAAGCGACATCCGATGTCCTTGGCTGCAGTGGCGTCTTCAGCGGGTCGCCACCCGGGTGGCAACGGCCGGCAGGATATGGTGTTCGCTCAAGGGTGCCAAGAGCAGGCCATGGGGCGGGCGCAGCGGCACCCACGCCAGCTCGGCGATTTCCGCGCGTGCCTGCGGCGTGCCCTGTACCTGCACCCACCAGGCCTCGGCCTGTACGCGATGACCAGGCTCGTTCACCGCCCAGTCCTGGAAATGGCCCAGCGCCACGGTCGGGTCGGCGAGCAGGCGCACGCCCAGCTCTTCGTCCAGTTCGCGGGCGAGCGTCTGCAGTGGCGTTTCGCCCGGTTCGGGCTTGCCTCCGGGCTGGATGAAGCGGTCGGCGCCGTGCTTGCGTACCACCAGCGCCCGGCCGTGGTCGTCGACGATGACCGCGGCCACGATGTGGATCGTGGCCGCGGCACTGCTCACTTCAGGTTCTGCTCGAACAGCTTGAGGATGCGCTTGTACTGGTCCAGCCAGGAGGCGGCGCGGACGTAGCCGTGGCGCTCCAGCGGGTACGGGGCGATCGACCAGTTGTCCTTGTGCAGCTCGATCAGGCGCTGGGTCAGGTTCACCGAGTCCTGGAAGAACACGTTGTCATCCATCATGCCGTGCGCGATCAGCAGGTTGTCCTGCAGGTTCTGCGCGTACTCGATCGGCGAAGACACCCGGTACGCCTCCGGATCGATGTCCGGCGTGTTGAGGATGTTGCTGGTATAGGCGTGGTTGTAGTTGTGCCAGTCCACCACCGGGCGCAGCGCGGCACCGGCCTTGAAGGTGCCCGGTGCGCGGAACAGCGCCATGAAGGTCATGAAGCCGCCGTAGGAGCCACCGTAGATGCCGGCGTGGTCACGGTCGCCCTGCTGGGTGTCCACCAGCCAGTCCAGGCCGTCCTTGTAGTCTTCCAGTTCCGGGTGGCCCATGTTGCGGTAGACGGCCGTGCGCCAGTCGCGGCCGTAGCCCTCGCTGCCGCGGTAGTCCATGTCCAGCACGATGTAGCCCTTCTGCACCAGCAGGTTGTGGAACATCTGCTCGCGGAAGTAGGCCGGGTAGCGCTGGTGCACGTTCTGCAGGTAGCCGGCACCGTGCACGAACATCACGATCGGGTACTTCCTGCCCGGCTCCTTGTGCTCGGGTTCGTAGTACTTGGCCCAGACCACGCCGGCGCCATGCCTGGACGGTACCGCCACCAGCTTCGGCTGGATCCACTGGCGCGCCTTGAAGTCGGCGCTGCGGGTATCGGTCAGCACGCGGGCCTGGCCGCCCGCGCTGGGCAGCACCGCCAGCTGCGGTGGCAGGTAGGCACCGGAGTAGCGCACCAGCAGCTGCTGGCCATCCGGCGACAGCGAGAAGTCTTCCACGCCGTTGAGGCTGGTCAGCTCGCGGACCTGACGGCTGCCGGTGTCGACCGCGCAGACTTCGTAATCGTGCGGGGCCTGCTGGTTGCACAGGAAGTAGAAGCCCTTGCCGTCGGCCGACAGCACGGGCGCGGAGGTCTCCCACTTGCCGCTGGTCAGCGCCTGCGGCCGGGCAGTGCCGGCCTGGGTGTACAGGTGCGAGAAGCCCGATTCCTCGGACAGCAGCCACAGCGTGCGGCCATCGGCCATCCAGCCGAAATCGTTGAAGCCCCAGTTGATCCACGCGTTGTCGGTCAGCCGGTGGCGGTTCTGCACGCGGCCGTCGCTGCCGATGCTGACGATCCAGCGGTCCTTGTTGTCGTTGGCGCGCAGCATCACCGCCGCCTGCTGGCCATCGGCGCTCCAGCGCATGCCGCCGCCCATGAAGTCGCTCATCACCTGCACGCTGCGTTCGCCCTTCAGCGCCTCCTTGCCGGCCTTGCGGCGCAGGTCGGCCAGCGGGTCGGTGGCGATGCCCGGCAGGCCGGACAGCGACAGCTTCTGCGCCTTGCCGCTGCGCACGTCCACGTACCACAGGGTGTGCGGCTCGTTGCCATTGCGACCGACGCGGGTGCGGGTGTCCTCGGTTTCCTCGTAACCGGATTCGGTCACGTACAGCGGCATCTTGCTGGTGCGGCCCTCGTCGAAGTCCTTCGGCGTGGTCACCACGATCAGGTGGCCCAGGTCCGGCGACAGCACGCTGTCGGCGATCTCCACGTCGGCGCCCAGGTATACCGGGCCCGGCGCGCGGGTCGGGTCGGCCTGGCGCCAGCGCTGGTCCTGGTCCTTCAATGCCTCGCGCTGCTCGCGGTCGCGACGCAGGGTTTCCAGGGTACGCAGCTGCTGGTCGCGCAGCAGGTCGTCCTTGGGCGCGCTGTTGGGGTCCTTGTCGGCCTTCAGGCTGGCAACCTGCTGCACGCCGCCGGCAGCGGTCCAGTGGAACCAGTTCTGGCCCACCCGCCAGATCACGCCGTTGTCGGCAGCGAAGTTCACCCCGCTGGCGCGCTCGTTGCTGCGCGTGAGCTGGGTGAGCGCGCCGCTGCGCAGGTCGCGCACGAACACGTCGCCGTTGCGGACGAAGGCGCTGCGGGTGCGGGTGCGGTCGTAGACCGGATCGGCCACGTCCAGGGTGCCGCGCTGGTCGTCTGCCACCTGGGCCGCAACACCACCGGCCACGGGCTGGCGGAAGGTGTCGCGCACCGGGCTGCCGTTGCGCTTGAGCTGGTACTCGACCTGCTGGCTGTTCCACGACCACCAGGCCTTCTCGACCGGCGGACCGATCCAGTCCGGATCCGCCATGGCCTGTTCGATGGTGATCGGCGTCGGCGCGGCATGGGCGGCCGGTGCGGCCAGCACGGCCGACAGCAGGAGGGACAGGGGCAGCACTCGGGACATGGGCGGACGGCACCAGAAAAGGAAACCGGGCAAGGGTAGCAGCCGTTCGCGGCGCAGGAGGGGGCCACAGGTCATGGCAGCGGGATCGGCAAAGCGGTGCAACCGGTGCCCCCCATCGCGCATCCATTCTCCTGAACCCGCATCATTCACCGCACAGGAGCACGACCATGCAGGAACTCATCCCGATCACCCTCTTCATCTGCATCGCCTACGCCATCCACGCCATCGCCGATGCGCGCGCGCGCAGCAAGCTGGTCGCACCGCACGTGCCCGAGGAGGTGATCCGCTCCCTGGCCGTGCTGGAGGAAGAGCGCCGCCGCCAGGGCGCGCTGCGCTGGGGCATCAGCCTGGTGTGCCTGGCCCTGGCCATGGGCCTGCTGGAAGTCCTGGGCGCCCGCGACCTCACCTTTGGCGCCGCTGCCGCCCTGGTGGGCAGTGCCGGCCTGGGCCAGCTGCTGGCCTGGCACTTCACCCGCCCCGCCGTGCGCAAGAGCTGAGCGCCGGCATGCCACACGCCCCGGGGGAGCGGTGCGCATGAGCCTGCTGGGCGAAGCCCTGTCCGCCCTGCGCGGCCGCCGCCGGCAGGACGCCGCGGCGGCCGCGGTCATCGAAGATGATGCGGCGCTGGTGCGGGCCATCATCGATGGCTCGCAACCGGCGTTCGCGCAGCTGGTGCAGGCCCATCAGCGCACGTGCGCGCATGTGATCGGGCGCATGGTGGGTGACCGCGATCAGGTCGCTGACCTGCTGCAGGAGACCTTCCTGGCGGTGTTCCGGCAACTGCACCGGTTCCGCTTCGAATCCTCGCTGCGGACCTGGATCTCACGGGTGGCCTACACCACCGCATTGCAGCACCTGCGTCGCCGGCGCCTGGAAGCGCAGTGGATGGTGGCGGTGGAGGTACCGGAGGATCTGGGCATCGGTGACGAGGGACCGGGCCCGGCCGAACTCAGCCAAGCGCTGCAGGCCGGCCGCCAGCTGGGTGCGGCGCTGGAGCGGTTGAGCCCGCCGCAGCGCCTGATCGTCGGCCTGCACTACCTGGAGGATTTCGACCTGGCAGAGATCGAGCAGGTGACCGGTCTTGCGCGCGGTACCATCAAGAGCCACCTGCACCGCGCGCGTCTGCTCCTGAAGCAGGAACTGACGCGGCATGCCACCGCCGGAGAACTGCTGTGAATCCACCGACCGATCCCCGCGATGCCGACGAGCGCGCGTTGGCGCAGGCGTTGCGTGAACAGGCACGGCAGGAACAGACCCCGGACGTGAGCGAGGCGTTGCAGACGCGTATTGCCAGTGAGTCGCGCGACAGTGGCGTGGGCTATGTGGTGGTGCAGGTGCTGCTGGTGGGCGCGCTGCTGGCGGCCGGTGCCTGGTACTTCTGGCCTTGAGGCTCTCGCCGGGCATGGCCCGGCGCTACCTGGGATCAATGGGTAGCGCCGGGCCATGCCCGGCGGATCGGCGCCGGCAGGTCATGGGGCGCGGCCATGCCCGGCGGCTTCCCCTGCGACAGAGTGAAGCAGCGCGTCACCCGGTCGCATCCCGGCGTAACGAAATATTCCTAAAGTGGTCCGGTATCCCACCGGTCGCAGGCAGGAGGCGTCCCTTGGACGCGTTGTTGTTGTCCCGGATCCAGTTCGGATTCGTCATCAGTTTCCATGTGCTGTTCCCGGCCTTCACCATTGGCACGGCCAGCTGGCTGGCCTTCGTCGAATGGCGCTGGCTGCGTACCCGTCTCCCGGTCTGGCGGGAGCTGTACTTCTTCTGGCAGAAGATCTTCGCCGTATCGTTCGGCATGGGCGTGGTCAGCGGCATCGTCATGGCCTTCCAGTTCGGCACCCACTGGCCGCGCCTGAGCGAGGTGGCCGGTACCGTCATCGGCCCGCTGCTGACCTACGAGGTACTGACCGCGTTCTTCCTGGAAGCCAGCTTCCTGGGCGTGATGATGTTCGGCTGGGGCCGGGTTTCGCCGCGCCTGCATTTCCTGTCCACCTGCATGGTGGCGCTGGGCACGCTGTTCTCCACGTTCTGGATCCTGTCGTCCAACAGCTGGCTGCACACCCCGGCCGGCTACGAGATGGTCAATGGCATCGTGCATCCGGTGGACTGGTGGCAGGTGGTGTTCAACCCGTCGTTCCCGTACCGGCTGGCGCACATGGCGCTGGGCTCGTTCATCACCACCTGCTTCGTGATCGGCGGCGTGGGTGCGTGGTACCTGCGCAGGGGAACGCACGTGGAGGCGGGCCGGCGCATGCTGATCGCGGCCGTGGCGTTTGCGGCGCTGACCGTGCCGGTGCAGATCTTCGTCGGCGACATGCATGGCCTGAACACCCTCAAGCACCAGCCGATGAAGATCGCGGCGGTGGAAGCGCACTGGCATGAATCCGGCGAAGGCGAGGGCGTGCCGCTGGTGGTATTCGCGCTGCCCAACGAAAAGGAAGAGCGCAACGACTTCGAAGTCGCCATTCCGAAGCTGGGCAGCGTGATCCTGACCCATTCGCTGGACGGCACCTTCGATCCGCTGACTTCGGTACCGGCCAGTGAACGGCCACCGGTGACGCCGGTGTTCTTCGCCTTCCGCATCATGGTTGGACTGGGCACGCTGATGCTGCTGCTGGCATGGGTGTCGGCGTTCCAGCTGTGGCGGAGGAAGCTGCTGGATTCGCCGTGGCTGCTGCGCGGCTGGAACTGGATGTTGCCGAGCGGCTTCATCGCGCTGCTCTCCGGCTGGTTCGTCACCGAGATGGGGCGGCAGCCGTGGGTGGTCTACGGCGTGCTGCGTACTGCCGATGCGGTCGGCCCGCAGAGCGCATGGATGACCGCGCTGTCGCTGGGGGTCTACGTCGTCGGCTACGCCTTCGTCTTCGGCTGGGGCATCTGGTACCTGGTGAAGATCCTGCGCCATGGACCGCAGCCCCACGACCAGGGGCCCTCGCTGGACCACGGCAGCCACACCCCGGCACGGCCGCTGTCCGCCGCCGACGAACCGCTGGAGGAGCGCTGACATGGACCTGGTGACCTGGCTGCCGGTGGCGTGGTTCGCGGTGATCGGCTTCGGCGTGCTGATGTACGTGGTGCTGGATGGGTTCGTGCTGGGCATCGGCATCCTTGCGCCGTTCGCCGAGGACGAGGAGCAGCTCGACCTGATGATGAACACGGCTGCGCCCATCTGGGACGGCAACGAGACCTGGCTGGTGCTGGGCGGTGCCGGCCTGCTGGCGGCGTTCCCCAAGGCCTATGCGGTGCTGTTGTCGGCACTGTATCTGCCGGTGCTGCTGCTGGTGGTGGCACTGGTGTTCCGCGGCGTGGCCTTCGAATTCCGCTTCAAGGCGCATCGCTCGCGGAGGCTGTGGAGCGTGGCGTTCGCGCTCGGCTCGCTGCTGGCCACGTTCGCCCAGGGCGTGATCCTGGGCGCGCTGGTGCAGGGGCTGCCCCTGGTGGACGGGGTCTACCACGGCGGTGCGTTTGCCTGGTTCAGCCCGTTTGCGATGCTCACCGGCGCGGCGCTGGTCGCCGGTTACGCATTGCTGGGCAGCACCTGGCTGATCCTGAAGACCGAAGGGCGCGTGCAGGCGCTGGCGCGGCAGCTGACACGGCCGCTGGTGGTGGCGGTGATCGCAGCGATGGGCCTGGTCAGCAGCTGGCTGCCGTTCCTC
The DNA here is from genome assembly GCF_030053245.1 of Stenotrophomonas sp. RS-48. Lineage (NCBI taxonomy): Bacteria > Pseudomonadati > Pseudomonadota > Gammaproteobacteria > Lysobacterales > Lysobacteraceae > Stenotrophomonas > Stenotrophomonas sp. RS-48. Next base: position 65,088 of record NZ_JASGBV010000014.1, on the reverse strand, counting down.
GACTCGCGGTTGATGGCGCGCTGGTTCAGTGACGGCAACTTCTGGTGGCTGTCACCGGTGCCGTTGCTGACCCTGGCGGTGGCCGCTGCGTTGTGGCGCAGCGCCACGCATCCACGCCGCGACCTGCCGCCGTTCCTGCTCAGCCTGGCGCTGTTCGTTCTCGGCTTCCTGGGCCTGGTGCTGGGCATGTGGCCGTACCTGCTGCCGCCCTCGATGACGTTGTGGCAGGCAGCCGCACCGGCGTCCTCGCTCGGCTTCACCCTGGTCGGGCTGGTCATTCTGCTGCCGGTCATCCTCGGCTATACGGCGTGGTCGTACCGGGTATTCCGCGGCAAAGTGCAGGCCGGAGCCGGTTACCACTGAGCAATGGCGTGCGGGGCCACAGGTGCCGGCCCCGTGTTGTGCAATGTGAAACCTGCACACCCTGCGCAGGACGTGCTAGCGTGCGCTCCTTTCCGGCCGCCAGGGGGGCAGCCGGCGACGTCCTGGACGGACGCACGGCTGCAGGGACGGGGGGCCGCCGCGCGTCGCCATAATGGCTCGTGCCATCGTTCTCCTGATGAAGCACCATCGCTAGATGATCGAATTCTCCATCGTCGACTGGGCTGCCTGGGCACCTGGCCTGAGCGAGCGCAGCCAGTGGCTGAGCTGGGCTGACGCACCCTTCCTGCCACAGGGCGAGGGCACGCCGGCGCTGTCCGAGGTGCCCGCGATGCAGCGTCGCCGCATCGAGCGGCTGGGGCGGATGGCGATCCAGACGGCCTGCTGGTGCGAGGATGGCCAAGGGGCCGACAGCCAGGTACCGCTGGTGTTTGCCAGCCGCCATGGTGATGTGGCGCGCTCGATGGACCTGCTCGGGGCGCTGGTGAACGAGCAGCCCCTGTCGCCCACCGGATTCGGCCTGTCGGTCCATAACGCGATCGCTGCGCTGTACTCGATCGCTCGTGGCCATCGCGGCAACTATCTGGCGCTGGCTGCCGGCCAGGCGACGGTGGAGGCCGCCTGCCTGGAGGCCGCCGGTCTGCTGGCCGATGGCGCCCGCGAAGTGCGGGTGGTGGTCTACGAGTCGCCGTTGCCCGAAGTTTACGCGACGTTCGCCGACGAACCCGATCCGTTCTTCGCTTGGTGCTGGCGTGTGGTGGCGTCGACACAGGCGCTGCCGACGCTGTCGCTGCAGTGGGATGGCGCGCCGGCCCCGGTTACCGCCGCACCCGGCCTGTTGCCGCACGCGTTGGACCTGCACCGCTTCCTGCTCGCGGGCGCGCCGGCGCTGGAACACGTTGCCAATGGCCAGCGCTGGCGCTGGAGCCGCCGTGGCTGAGGCGCTGCGCCGCCTCGATCTTGCCTGGCGGGTGGTGGGCACCGGCCTGAGTTTTGCTGCGTTCGGCATCGGCGGACTGCTGCTGGGCGCCGTGGTGATGCCGGTCCTGCTGCTGATGCGTGATCCGGTGGCCCGCCGCCGTCGCGCCCGCCGCGTGGTGCAGGTGGCGTTCGCCAGCCACCTGCGGCTGATGCGCGGGCTCGGGGTGATGACCTATGAGATCGAAGGGCGCGAGCGCCTGCAGCGCGACGGCCTGCTGGTCCTGGCCAACCACCCCACCCTGATCGACGTGGTCTGCCTGGTCTCGCTGCTGCCCAATGCCGACTGCGTGGTCAAACGGGCGGTGGCCCGCAACCCGTTCATGCGGGGCCCGGTCCGGGCCGCCGGCTACATTTCCAATGACGACGGGGCCGGCCTGGTCGATGACTGCGTGGCCGCGGTACGGGCCGGCGGCAGCCTGGTCATCTTCCCGGAAGGGACCCGCAGCGTGCCCGGCCAGTCGCCGAGGCTTCAGCGTGGGGCCGCCAATATCGCCGTCCGCGGCCGGCTGGACATCACGCCGGTGCGGATCACCTGTACCCCGCCAACCCTGAGCAAAGGGCAGAAATGGTATCGTGTGCCCTCACGTCGCTTTCACGTTCGGCTGCAGATCGGCGAAGATATCCCGATCGCGCCATTCCTGGCCGAAGACGACGCGCCAAGGGGGGATGCCTTGGCAGCACGCCGCGTCACCGAGCACCTTTCTCGTTATTTCGACCTGTCTGGAGATTCGACCCGTGCAAGCACTTGAGCACGAGATCAAGGAATTGATCATTTCCTCGCTTTCACTGGAGGACATCACGCCGGAGGACATTGATCCGACCGCGCCGCTGTTCGTCGAGGGCCTGGGCCTGGATTCGATCGACGCTCTGGAACTGGGCCTGGCGCTGCAGAAGAAGTACGGTGTGAGCCTGTCGTCCGACTCGGAAGAGACCCGGCGCCATTTCTCCAGCGTGCGCGCGCTCGGCGAGTTCGTCGCCGCCCGCCAGTCGTAACGGCGCCAGGAGCTGCCATGACCAAGAATGAACTGTTCGAACGCATCGTCAACATCCTGACCGACAGCTTCGAGATCGAACCGGCCCGGATCACCCCCGAGGCACGTCTCTATGACGACCTGGACATCGACAGCATCGATGCGGTCGACCTGATCGTGCAGCTCAAGCCGCTGCTCGGCCGCAACCTGCAGCCGGAAGCGTTCAAGGCCGTGCGCACCGTGCAGGACATCGTGGATGTCGTGCACCGGCTGCTGCCGGACCAGGCAGCAGCCTGACCGCAGCGCGGGCGGCTCCGCCTTGGCACGCGCGCGTACGGTCGTGGTGGCGGCGATTTCGCTGGCCTACCCGCTGCTCGTCTACCTGGCGATGGGCCGCTTCGAGCCGCGCTGGCTGGCACTGCTGCTGTTCACCCTGGCATTGCTGCGTGCCCTGAGCACGCGCCAGCCGCTGTGGTGGGCTGCTGCAGCCGGTACCGGACTGCTGGCGGTGCTGGCCACCGTGCTCAACCAGGCGCTGCCGCTGAAGCTGTACCCGGCGCTGGTGAACGTGGTGATGCTGTGCGTGTTCGCCATCAGCCTGCGGTTCGGGCCGCCGCTGGTGGAGCGCCTGGCGCGGCTGCAGGAGCCGGACCTGCCACCGTTCGCGGTGGCCTATACCCGCCGCGTCACCCAGGTGTGGTGCGGCTTCTTCGTTCTCAACGGCAGTCTGGCCCTGCTCACCGCGCTGTACGCATCGGATCGGGTCTGGATGCTCTACAACGGATTGTTGGCGTACGTGATGATGGGCGTATTGTTCGCAGGCGAATGGCTGGTGCGGCGACGGGTGAAGGCGGCGCACGCCCATGGCTGAGTGGATTGCCCTGGACCGGCTGCTGCGGGATGCGCGGCCGCAGCGTGCTGTCGGCATCCGCGATGGCGAAGTGGTCGACCATCAGCAATTCCGTCAGCGCGTACTGGCCTGGCGTACGGCGTTTGCCGCCACTGACGGCCGTGACTGGGCGCTGTACTTCGATGATGCCGTGTCGTTCGCCGAGGCGCTGTTCGGTGCCTGGCACGCCGGCAAGCGGGTGTTCCTGGCCGCCGACAACCTGCCCGCCACGCTGCAGGCCCTGCAGCCGCAGGTGAGCGGTTTTGCCGGTGACGTTTCCCGTGATTACCGGCCACTGATGATGGCGGCCGCCGGTGCGCAGGTCGAGCTGGATGCGTTGGACGAGCATGCCTGCGAGCTGTGCGTGTTCACGTCGGGCAGCACCGGCGAACCCACTGCGATCGACAAGCGCCTGGACCAGCTGGCGCGCGAGGTCGATGCGTTGCAGGCCGCGTTCGGCGCACAGCTGGAAGGCGCGCAGGTGCATGGCACGGTGTCGCACCAGCACATCTACGGCCTGCTGTTCCGCGTGCTGTGGCCGCTGGCCGCCGGTCGCCTGATCCATCCGCGGCGGTTCTTCCATGAGGATCTGGTCGCTGCGCTGGCGGGCACGCAGACGGTGCTGGTGGCGACCCCGGCGCACCTCAAGCGCCTGCCTGCGCAGCTGGATTGGGCCAGCGTGCAGGGCCACCTGCGCGCTGTGTTCTCCTCTGGCGGCCCGCTGCCGGAAGAGGCAGCGCGGCAGGTGCGGCAATGGATGGCAGTCGCACCGACCGAGGTCTACGGCAGCAGCGAGACCGGCGGCATCGCCTGGCGTCGCTGGGATACCGATCTTCCGCCCTGGCAGCCGCTTCCGGGGGTGCAGTGGAGAATCGAGGGAGGCTGCCTGGCGGTGGCTTCACCCCATCTGCAGAGCCGCGACTGGTGGTGCACGCAGGATCGGGTGGAAGCGCTGGCCGAGGGTTGCTTCCGCCTGCTCGGCCGCGCCGACCGCATCGTCAAGATCGAAGAGCGCCGCGTTTCGCTCGATGCGCTGGAACGTGCGTTGCGCGACGACGCGGACGTCGATGACGTGCGCGTGCTGGTGCTGCCCGGCCAGCGCGAGCAGCTGGCGGCCGTGGTGGTGCCGGCCGATGCGGCACTGCTTGATGCCGATGATGCCGCGCGCCGCGCGCTGGGCCAGCGGCTGGCCGCGCGCCTGGCACAGAGCCATGACGCCGTGACCCGTCCGCGCCGCTGGCGGCTGGTACCCACGCTGCCGGTGAATGCGCAGGGCAAGGTGACCCAGGCCGCGCTGGTGGCCCTGTTCCAGCCGTCGATGCCGGTGCCGGTATGGGATCGGCGCGAGGCGGCCAGCGCTACCCTGCGCATGACACTGGACCCGGCGCTGCGCCCGTTCCAGGGACATTTCCCGCAGGCCGCGATCCTGCCCGGCGTGGCCCAGGTGGACTGGGCGGTGCGCTTTGCCCGGCAGGCCTTTGCGATGCCGGAGGGGTTCGTGCGCATGGATGCGGTGAAGTTCCAGCATGTGGCGCGTCCGGGCGACGAGCTGACGCTGCATCTGGACTGGGATACCGCACGCAACGTGCTGGTCTTCCGCTATGCCTCCGTGCATGGCGTACACGCCAGTGGCAGGATGGTCTTCGCCGATGCGCAGTGATCCGGCCGATGCCGGTGCCGCGTTCGCGCCACTGGTGGTGATTCCCGTCTACGACCACGAACATGCTGTCGCCGCGGTGGTCGATGGCGTGCAGCGCGCTGGCCTGCCCTGCCTGCTTGTGGACGATGGCTCGCATGCATCATGTGCTTCGGTGCTGCAGGCGCTGGCACAGCGTGAAGGGGTCGATCTGCTGCGTCTGCCGGTCAACCAGGGCAAGGGTGGGGCGATGCTGGCGGGCTTCGCCGAGGCCGCAAGGCGGGGCTGCAGCCACGTGCTGCAGATCGATGCCGACGGCCAGCATGACACCGGCGACCTGCCGCGCTTCATCGCGGCCGCGCGTGCGCGGCAGGACGCGGTGATCTGCGGCATTCCCGCCTACGACGCCAGTGTGCCCAAGGCCCGCCTGTACGGTCGCTACGCAACGCATGTCTGGGTCTGGATCAACACGCTGTCGCTGCATCTGCGCGACACCATGTGCGGTTTCCGTGTCTATCCACTGCCTCCGGTGCTGCGCCTGATGGGCGAAGAGACCATCGGCCGGCGCATGGATTTCGATACCGAAGTGATGGTGCGGCTGTACTGGCGGCAGGTGCCGGTGGAACATCTGGCGACGCGGGTGACCTATCCGGCAGACGGTGTCTCGCATTTCGATGTGTGGCGCGACAACGTACGCATCAGCCGCATGCATGCGCGCCTGTTCTTTGGCATGCTCCGGCGCGCACCGCGCCTGCTCTGGCGCCGCCTGCAGGGGCAGGGCTAAGATGGCCGCCCCCCAAGGTGCGCCGCACTGGGCCGACATCGGTGAATCCACATCGGTGGCCGGCGTGTTGTTCCTGTGCTGGGTGCATCGGTGGTTCGGGCGCTGGCCGTTCCGCCTGTGCGTGTGGCCGGTGGTGCTCTGCCACTGGCTGGGCAACCGCGTGGCCCGGCAGGCATCACTGCAGTATCTACAGCGCTTGCAGGCACACAGTGGCGCGCTGGGCCGCGAGCCGACGCGGCGCGACAGCCTGCGCCATTTCTTCGCGTTCGCCGACACCCTGCTGGACAAGATCCTCGGCCTGGGCGGACGCTATCCGCCCGAGCGCATCCAGCTGCGGCGCGATCTGGTGCTGGACAGGATCGCACGCCGCGAAGGCGGGCTGATCCTGACCGCCCACATCGGCTGCCTGGAGTTGTGCCAGGTGCTGGCCGAACAGGTGCCGGGGTTCCGCATCACCGTGCTGGTGCACACCGCGCACGCGCAGCGCTTCAACCGCCTGCTGCAGCGGTTGGACCCGCTGGCAACGGTGGAACTGGTGCAGGTCACCGCGATGGGGCCGGCCACGGCGATGATGCTGTCCGAGCGCGTGGCTGCCGGTGGCTTCGTGGCCATCGTCGGCGACCGCACGCCAGTGCAGGGTGGACGCAGCGTCACCGCGGATTTTCTCGGCCACCGTGCCCCGTTCCCCATCGGTGCCTACGTGCTGGCGGCGGCACTGGGCTGCCCGGTGTACACCATGGCCTGCCTGCATGAAGGCCAGGGGTACCGGGTCGCCTTCGAGCAGTTCGCCGATCGCATCGTGCTGCCGCGTGGCTCGCGGGACGCGGCACTGGCAGGGCAGGCGCAGCGTTTCGCGCAGTGGCTCGAACTGCAGGTCATCCAGTCCCCGCTGGACTGGTTCAATTTCTTCCCCTTCTGGGATCAGGCTCCGCATGACGACTGACGCCGTACCCGTGTGCCGCTTTGGCGACGCACCGTTGACCATCGAAGACGTGGTGGCGCTGGCCCATCGCCAGTGCGAGGCCGCGCTGAGCGAGGCCCCGGCCTTTCGTGCCCACATCCAGCGCGGTGCCGATTTTCTCGACCGCCTGCTGCGCGAGGACGGGGTGATCTACGGCGTGACGACCGGCTACGGCGATTCGTGCACGGTGAACATCCCGCCGGCGCTGGTGGCCGAGTTGCCGCACCACCTGTACACCTACCATGGCTGCGGACTGGGCCGTTACCTGGACCCGGCCGAGACCCGCGCAGTGCTGGCTGCCCGTCTGGCGTCGCTGGTGCGTGGCATGTCCGGTGTCAGCGTAGCCCTGCTGGAAGGCCTGGCCACACTGTTGCGGCATGACGTGCTGCCGATGATCCCGGCGGAGGGATCGGTCGGCGCCAGCGGTGACCTGACGCCGCTGTCATACGTGGCGGCGGTGCTGTGCGGCGAGCGCGAGGTCCTGCACGATGGCCGCGTGCAACCGGCTGCCGGAGTACTGGCGAGCATCGGCATGGTCCCGCTGAAGCTGCGGCCGAAGGAAGGCCTTGCGATCATGAACGGCACTGCGGTGATGACCGGCCTGGCCTGCCTGGCCTGGCAGCGTGCCGACTACCTGGCGCGCCTGGCCACCCGCCTGACCGCATTCAACGTGCTGGCCAGCGACGGCAACGCGCACCATTTCGACGAGACCCTGTTCGCGGCCAAGCCGCATCCGGGCCAGGCCCGCATCGCCGCACGGCTGCGCCGCGACCTGCACAGCGAACGGCCGCCGCGCAACGAACAGCGCCTGCAGGATCGTTACTCGCTGCGGTGCGCCCCGCACGTGATCGGCGTGCTGGAAGACAGCCTGCCCTTCCTGCGGCAGCTGATCGAAACCGAGCTGAACAGCGCCAACGATAACCCGCTGATCGATGCCGACGGCGAGCGCATCCTGCACGGCGGCCATTTCTACGGCGGCCATATCGCACTGGCAATGGACACGCTGAAGAATACCGTGGCCAACCTTGCCGACCTGCTCGACCGGCAGCTGGCGCTGGTGGTGGATGCGCGATACAACCACGGCCTGCCCGCCAATCTGTCGGCGGCTACCGGCCCGCGGGCAGCAATCAACCACGGGCTGAAGGCACTGCAGATCAGCGTCTCGGCGTGGACCGCCGAAGCGTTGAAGCAGACCCTTCCGGCCAGTGTGTTCTCGCGCTCGACCGAATGCCACAACCAGGACAAGGTCAGCATGGGCACCATCGCCGCGCGCGACTGCCTGCGTGTGATCGAACTGACTGAACAGGTGGTGGCGGCGATGCTGATCGCCGCCCGCCAGGGCCTGGCACTGCGCGAGCGGGTTGGCCTGAACGCGCAGCTGCATGGCAGTCTGGCCGACATGTATGTGGACCTGGGGCAGCGCATCGCGCTGGTCGAGGAAGACCGCGCGCTGGATCGCGAACTGCGGGAACTGCTGGTGGAGATCCGCGCGCAACGTTGGGAACTGTATTCCGGTGAATGACCTGGTCTGTGAAATCGAGCTGCGCCCCGCCTTCCACGACTGCGATCCGATGAACGTGGTCTGGCATGGCAACTACTTCAAGTATCTGGAGATTGCCCGGTGTGCGCTGCTGCAGCGCCACGACTACGACTACCCGCAGATGCTCGCATCGGGCTACCTGTGGCCGGTGGTCGACGCGCGCGTGAAATACGTGCGGCCGCTGCTGTTCAACCAGCGGCTGCTGGTGCGTGCACGCATCGTCGAATGGGAGAACCGGCTGAAGATCGACTACGAGATCCTGGATGCGGAAAGCGGCCAGGTGGCCACCCGGGCCATGACCATCCAGGTCGCGGTGGATGCCGCCAGCAAGGAGATGCTGTACCAATGCCCGCCGGTACTGTGGGAACGTCTGGGAGTGCCCGCGCCATGAACATGCTCGCCCGTCTTCCAGGCGTGCTGCTGTGCGCGCTGCTGCTGGTGGCCGCACCGCGTGTACAGGCGGCCGATCCTGCCGTCGACGCGATCACCCAGGCGGTGGCGCGTCCGGAGGTGCTGCGTGGCCAGTTCAGCCAGGAAAAGCAGGTCAGTGGCTTCAGGAATCCGCTGCGCTCGCACGGCCGGTTCGTGGTCGCGCGCCAGCACGGTGTGATCTGGACCACGCTCACGCCGTTCCCCTCCGAGGTGGTGGTCACCGCCGACCGCATCCTCAGCCGCCGGCGCGATGGCAGCACCCGCGTTGAACTCGATGCACGGCAGCAGCCGGCGATGCGCTCGGTGAATGCGATCATGTTCGCGCTGATGAGTGGCGACGTGCAGGCACTCTCCGGCCAGTTCAACGTGGCGGCCAGCCGTGAAGGGCAGGGCTGGCGCCTGCGTTTGACACCGAAGTCGGCGATGCTGGCCAAGGCCTTCGAGTCGCTGACGCTGCAGGGTGACCGCTATGTGCGCCAGGTCGAGATCGTCGAGGCGAACAAGGACCGTACGCAGATCCAGTTCAGCGCGTTGAGTGAAGCCCCCGCCACGCTGAACCCCGACGAGGCGCGCCGCTTTGAGTGACGCCGTGGCGTTGAACGCACCGGACCGGTTGCGGCGTTGGTGGCATTGGCTGGGCATCGCCTGGCTGGTGTTGCTGCTGGTACTCGGCGTGCAGCAGGGGCGCCTGTGGAGCCAGGAGCCGCGGATCGATACCGACATCCTCGCGCTGTTGCCGCAGGATGCGCATGACCGCCTGTTGAGCGATGTCACCCGGCGCATCGCCGATGGCAGTTCGCGGCAGGTGGTGGTGCTGCTCGGCAGCCAGGACGGCGCCGCCGCCAAGCGGGCGCAGGCCGCGTTCGCTGCGGCCATGGCTGGAGATGCCGAGAGCGCTTTGCTGGTGCCCAGTGGGTCCATTGAAGGCTGGTTCGACGAGGCGCGTGCGTTCTACGCGCCGTATCGCGACCGCCTGCTGACCCCGGCCCAGCGTGACCAGCTGCAGAGCACGGAAACCGGTGCGCTGGCCGAACAGGCACTCGCCGCGCTGTACGGGCCGATGGGTGCTCCGCGGCTCACCGAATGGCGGCAGGATCCGCTGTCGTTGTGGCCGCAGTGGTGGCAGCAGCAGGCGCAGGGTTCGGGCTTGCGGCTGGGTGATGATGGCCTGCTTGAAGCCGAGGGCAAGCATTGGGCGGCGCTGCAGTTCGATACGCCGGGTTCGGCGTTCCAGCTCGATGGCGAGCGCCATCTTGATGGCCTGCTGGAGCGGGCCGGGAAGGCGGCCAGGGCCGCAGCGCCCGAGCTGGAAATCCTGCATGCCGGCGTGCCGCTGCACGCCGAAGCCGCTGCGGTGCAGGCCAATCGCGAGATCAACACCATCGGCTGGGGCTCGCTGGCCGCAGTACTGCTGCTGGTGTGGCTGGCGTTCCGTTCGCTGCGGCCGATCCTGCTGGTGGCCGCGTCGCTGCTGATCGGTTGCGGCGTGGCGCTGGCGGTGACCGTGCTGGTGTTCGGCAAAGTGCATGTGCTGACCCTGGTGTTCGGTGCATCGCTGGTGGGTGTAGCGGAGGACTACGGCATCCACTGGTTTGCGTCGCGCCAGGCCGAACCGGCCGACCGTCGCTGGAAGCTGCTGCGGCATCTGCTGCCCGGCCTGTGGCTGGCGCTGTTGACCAGTGCGCTGGCCTACCTCGCGTTGGGCCTGGCCCCGTTCCCGGGCCTTCGCCAGATGGCGCTGTTCTCGGTGGTGGGCCTGGCAGCAGCGTTCCTCACGGTGATCTTCTGGTTCCCGTGGCTCGACGGTGGCGAGATCCGCCAGACCCGCTTCTCGCACTGGCTGGGCAATACGCTGGAACGTTTCCCGCGCCTGCACGGCCGGCGCCCGGTGGCGATCTTCGTGGTGGCCGCGCTGGCGCTCTCCGCGGTGGGCATCGCGCGCCTGCAGAGCAACGACGACCTGCGCAGCCTGCAGTCGTCTCCACCGGCGCTGATGGCCCAGCAGATCCGCCTGAGCCAGCTGCTGGGCATGCCCAGCCCGGCACAGTTCTACCTGGTGCAGGGCAGCGATGCCGCCCAGCTGTTGCAGCGCGAAGAGGCGTTGACCGAACGCTTGCGTGTACTGGCCGATGACAAGCGCATTGGTGGCTACCGCGCGATCAGTGACTGGCTGCCATCACCGGCCCGGCAGCAGGCCGATGCTGCGCTGACCGCGAAGGTGGAGCCCGGCGTGCTGTCGGCTGTGTCCGAAGCCGTGGGCGAGCCGCTGCAGCGACCACAGTTTGCCGCAGCGCCGCTCACCGCCGACGCCTTCCTGGCCTCGCCAGCCTCGCAGCCGTTCCACCACCTGTGGGTGGGTAAGGTCGGTGGGCAGATGATCAGCGTGGTGATGGTCGATGACCTGTCGCGTGCCGATGCTCTGGCCACGCTGGAACGTGCCGCCGAAGGTCTGCCCGGCGTGCGCTGGGTAGACCGAACCTCCGATTTCTCCACGCTGCTGGGCCACTACCGCAAGTTGATGGGCGGGCTTCTGCTGGTCGGCATCGCACTGGTGTTCGGCGCGCTGTGGCTGCGCTATCGCCGCCAGGCCTGGCGCGTGTTCGCCCCGACCCTGATCGCCGGTGCGCTGACCCTGGGCCTGCTGGGCCTGTTCGGCCAGCCGCTGCAGCTGTTCAACGTGCTGGCGCTGATGCTGCTGCTGGGCATGGGCATCGACTATGGCATCTTCCTGATCGAGCATCGTGGCGACGCCAGTGCATGGCTGGCGGTGTGCGTGGGTGCAGCCAGTACCTGGCTGTCGTTCGGCCTGCTGGGCCTGTCGCAGACTCCGGCACTGCGCGCGTTCGGCCTGACCCTGCTGTTCGGTATCGGGCTGGTCTGGCTGATCTCGCCGCTGTTCCGGCCGCCGCCGCATGATCTGCCGGCGGCCTGAGTCCGCCTTCGGCTCTTCTTCTCTCCCTCTATCGAGCAACAAGGACGCCCCGATGAGTACTGCTGTGGATGCTGTGGAACGCACCGAAATCCTGATCATCGGCGCCGGACCGGCCGGTTCCGTTGCTGCTGCGATGCTGCGCCGGCAGGGTCGCCAGGTGTTGATGATCGAACGCCAGCAGTTCCCGCGTTTCTCGATCGGTGAAAGCCTGCTGCCGCAGAGCATGGAGTACATCGAAGCGGCAGGCCTGTTGCAGGATGTGGTCGAAGCCGGCTTCCAGCACAAAAATGGCGCGGCCTTCGTGCATGGCCAGGCGCGTACCGCATTCGACTTCAGGAAGAAGTTCTCGCCCGGCTGGGGCACCACCTACCAGGTGCAGCGCGCCGACTTCGACAACGTGCTGGCGCGGGGCGCCGAGCGGATGGGTACCACGCTGCGTTTCGGCGACGAGGTGCTGTCGGTCGAGCCGGGCGAGCAGCCTGCCGTCAACGTGCGCCGTCCCGATGGCAGTGAGTACCGCATCGAGGCCGATTTCATCCTCGACGCCTCCGGCTTCGCGCGGTTGCTGCCGCGCCTGCTGGATCTGGAGTCACCCTCCAACTTCCCGGTGCGTGGCGCGATCTTCTGCCACGTGCGTGACAACATTCCGGCCGAAGCGGACTTCGACCGCAACAAGATCCTCATCACGACCCACCCCGAGCACATCGACGTCTGGTACTGGACGATCCCGTTCTCCAACGGCTGCTGCTCGCTGGGCGTGGTGGCCGAGCCCTCGTTCTTTGATCGCTACGAAGGCGACGACCTGCAAAAGCTGCAGGCCATCGTCGGCGAGGATCCGAACCTGACCCGCCTGCTGGCCAATGCCGAATGGGCGGTGCTGCCGGTACGCCGCATCACGGGCTATTCGGCCAATGTCCGTTCGCTGTGGGGCCCGGGCTATGCGCTGCTTGGCAACGCTGGCGAGTTCCTCGACCCGGTGTTCTCCTCGGGCGTGACCATTGCCTTCAAATCGGCGCAGCTGGCCAGTGAGTGCCTGGCGCGCCGTTATGCCGGGCAGGCTGTGGACTGGGAGGCCGAGTTCTCCGTTCCGCTGCGTGCCGGCGTGAAAACCTTCCGTCGTTTCGTCGAAAGCTGGTACCAGGGCGGCTTCCAGAAGATCATCTACCACCCCGACCCGCAGCCGGACGTGCGCGACATGATCAGTTCCATCCTGGCCGGATACGCCTGGGATACCAACAACCCCTACGTGGCCGACCCCAGCGGCCGTCGCATGCGCGTGCTGGAGGAACTGTGCGGCGCCTGATGGCCCTTTCCGCTGCAGTGCTGCTGTGCCTGCTGCTGGTCGCCTGTACCGGGCGCATGCCACGCCCGCAGGTGCAGCTGCCACCGCTGCGGCTGTCGCCGGCCAGCCTGCCAGCGCCGCTGGCACTGCAGCAGCAGCTGCATTTCCGGTTCGGCAGCCATGAGCGCGATCTCGATGCGCTGCTCGAAGCCGACGCACAGCAGGTGCGGCTGGCGGTGCAGGCCATGGGCCAGACCGGCGTGCGCCTGCAGTGGGATGGCCGGCAACTGACCCAGCAGCGTGCGCCGTGGCTGCCGCCGCAGGTGCGTGCCGAACGCGTACTGGATGACCTGCAGTTCGCGTTGTGGCCGACCGCGGCGATCGCTGCGGCATTGCCGGCGGGCTGGGAGGTCAGCGATGACGGCCGCCAGCGCAGCCTGTCCCGCAGCGGTACGGTCTGGCTGCAGCTGCGGCGCCTGGACGATGGCAGCGTCCAGCTGGAGAACCGTGCCGAGGGTTACGCCCTGCGCATCGAATCGATCGACATGGCCGGGCAGGCGCGATGAATACACCGATCTACCTGAACGACCTCGGCCTGGTCTGCGCGCTGGGCGAAGGCCGCGGCGCCGTGGCATCGGCGATGTTCGCCGATGCTCCGGGCGGCCTGAGCGACAACGACCGCCTGCTGCCGGGGCGTACCCTGGCGCTGGGTGAAGTGCGCACGCCACTGCCGACGCTGGAAGACCTGCCGGTGTCCCTGCGCGGGCGCAATAATGCATTGCTGGAGGTCGCACTGGCGCAGATCGCGCCTGCGGTGAGCGCGGCCATTGCACGCCATGGCGCCGATCGGGTGGCCGTGGTGCTGGGCACCAGCACCTCCGGCATCGGCGAATCGGAGCAGGCACTGCGGACCCATACGGAGCAGGGCTGCTGGCCTGAAGGTTTCGATTACGCACAGCAGGAAATGGGCACCACCGCGCAGTTCGTGCGTCAGCGCAGCGGCGCGCAGGGCCCGGCGTGGACCCTGTCCACTGCCTGTTCGTCCAGTGCCAAGGCGCTGATGTCGGCCGCGCGGATGCTGCGTGCCGGCACCGTCGATGCGGTCATCGCCGGGGGGGCCGACTCGCTGTGTCGCTTCACCGTGGCAGGCTTCAATGCGCTCGAATCGGTCTCGGCAGTGCGCTGCAATCCCTTCTCGCAGCATCGTGCCGGCATCAACATCGGCGAGGGCGCTGCGCTGTTCCTGCTGACCCGCGAACCTGGCCCGGTATGCCTGGCCGGATGGGGCGAGTCCGCCGATGCACATCACATGTCGGCGCCGGATCCGCAGGCCCTTGGCGCCATCGACGCCCTGCAGCAGGCGCTGCATCGTGCCGGCTGGTCGCCCGCCGATGTCGACTACGTGAACCTGCACGGCACTGCCACCGGCCACAACGATGCGATGGAAAGCCTGGCGGTGGCGCAGGTACTGGGCAATGACGTTCCCTGCAGTTCCACCAAGCCACTCACCGGCCACACCCTGGGTGCGTCGGGGGCGATCGAGGCGGCGCTGTGCTGGATCGTGCTTGCCGAGAACTGCCGGCAGCAGCTGCCACCGCACTGGTGGGATGGCATCGCCGATCCCGCTCTGCCGCCGCTGCCGCTGGTGGCGCCGGCCACCTTCCTGGCGCAGCCGCCCCGGCGCGTGCTGAGCAACTCGTTCGCCTTCGGCGGCAGCAACGCCGTGCTGGCACTGGAGTGCGGATGAATACGGTGTATGCCATTGAAGACGTGGTGCCCCACCGGCAGGACATGTGCCTGCTGGAGCGCATCATGCACTGGGACGAGGACGGCATCGAGGCCGAGCTGGTCGTGCCGGCGAGCGGGCTGTTCGTCGAGGATGGGCAGGTGCCGGCCTGGATCGGCATCGAATACATGGCGCAGGCCATCGCGGCCTGGGCCGGCTGCCGTGCACGCGCTGCCGGCAACCGGCCGCAGCTCGGATTCCTGCTGGGCAGTCGCCGTTATGGCAGCCAGCGCAGCGGTTTTCCGGTGGGCAGCCGCCTTCGCGTACAGGCGCGCTGCGAGCTGTTGGGCGACAATGGACTGGGGATGTTCGCCTGCCGGATCCTGGCAGGCGACGAAGAATGGGCGACCGCCAACGTGTCGGTGTACGAACCTGCCGACGCGATGGCCTATCTGGAGAGTGGACAGGCATGACAGGGAATCGGAGCGTGCTGGTCACCGGCGCCAGCCGGGGCATCGGCCGGGCCATCGCGCTGCGCGTCGCGCGCGATGGGTTCGACGTAGCCGTGCACTGCCGCAGCCGCGTGGACGAGGCACAGGCAGTGGTGGACGAAATCCAGGCACTGGGCCGGCAGGCCCGCGTGCTGGCGTTCGATGTGGCCGACCGGGATGCCGCACGCGGCGCATTGGAGGCCGATGTCGAGGCGCACGGCGCGTACTACGGCGTGGTGTGCAATGCCGGCATCGCCCGCGACGGCGCATTTCCTGCGTTGTCGTCCGAAGACTGGGACCAGGTCATCCACACCAACCTGGACGGCTTCTACAACGTGCTGCATCCGCTCATCATGCCGATGGTGCGGCGGCGCCGGCCCGGTCGCATCGTCACCCTGTCGTCGGTGTCCGGGCTGGCCGGCAACCGCGGCCAGGTCAACTACAGCGCGGCCAAGGCCGGCATCATCGGTGCCACCAAGGCGCTGGCGCTGGAGCTGGCGAGCCGCCAGATCACCGTCAACTGCGTGGCCCCGGGCCTGATCGAGACCGAAATGCTCAACGATGAAGTGGTCGAACACGCCCTGAAGCTGATTCCGGCCGGCCGCGTGGGGCATCCCGATGAGGTGGCCGCAACGGTCGCGTTCCTGCTGTCCGAGCCGGCCGGCTACATCACCCGGCAGGTGATCTCGGTCAACGGGGGCATGCTCTGATGGCCGCTGATCGTCGCGTGGTGGTGACCGGTGCCGCTGCCATCAGTCCGCTTGGCCACGACTGGCCCACCATCCACGCGCACCTGCGCAGCTGCCGCAACGCAGTGCGCACCATGCCGGAATGGGACGTCTACGCGGGCCTGAACACCAAGCTGGCCGCGCCCGCGCAGGACTTCACGCTGCCGCCGAACTACAACCGCAAGACCACCCGCTCGATGGGCAAGGTCGCGATCATGTCGGTGCGCGCCACCGAGATGGCCCTGCGCGAGGCCGGCCTGCATGAGCATCCGGTGCTGCGCAGCGGCCGCACCGGCGTGGCCTACGGTTCGTCCTCCGGCAGCCACGAAGCGACCGGCGAGTTCGGCCGCATGCTCAACGAGTTCACCACCGATGGCATCAGTGCCACCACGTACCTGAAAATGATGAGCCATACCGCGCCGGTCAACATCGGCGTGTTCTTCGGCCTGTCCGGGCGTGTCTACACCACCTCCAGCGCCTGCACGTCAGGCAGCCAGGGCGTCGGAGCGGCGTATGAAGCCATCCGCAGCGGCAAGCAGACGGTGATGGTGGCCGGCGGTGCCGAGCAGCTCGACGCCACCGCTGCAGCGGTGTTCGACACCCTGTTCGCCACCAGCGTGCGCAACGATGCGCCGCAGTCGACGCCGCGGCCCTTCGATGCAGGCCGCGACGGCCTGGTACTGGGCGAGGGCGCCTGCACGCTGATCCTGGAGGACATGGAGCACGCCCTCGCACGCGGTGCGTCCATCCTTGCCGAGGTGGTCGGCTACGGAACCAACAGCGACGGCCAGCACGTCACCCAGCCCAGCGCCGACACCATGGCCCAGGCCATGCGCCTGGCCCTGGAGGACGCCGGGCTCGACGCGGCGCGGATCGACTACGTCAACGCCCACGGCACCGCCACCGATCACGGCGACATCGCCGAGACACAGGCCACCGCGCAGGTGTTCGGCAGCCGCGTGCCGATCAGCTCGCTGAAGAGCTACGTCGGGCACATGCTCGGCGCGTGCGGAGCGTTCGAAGCCTGGCTGAGCATCGAGATGATGCGTGCCGGCTGGTTCGCGCCGACCCTCAACCTGGCCGAGGTCGATCCGCGCTGCGGCCAGCTGGACTTCATCACCGGGCACGGCCGCGATCTGCAGGCCGAGTACGTGATGAGCAACAACTTCGCCTTCGGCGGCATCAATACCTCGCTGGTATTCCGCCGTTGGAGCGAATGACCCCCGCACCCCATCCGCACCACCCCCAACGCACCCCGGACAAGGAGATGTTTCGATGCGCCGCACCCTGATGATCGCCAGTGCCACCCTTCTGCTGGCTGTGACTGCCACGGCTTCCGCCCGTGACACCCGAGTCGAGCAGTCCCTGCAGGAACTTGTCAGCTCGCAGGCCGCCCGCGATGCCGGCATCGATGGCAGCGTGCGCTTCTATCTGGCCGGGCAGCCGGTCAGCGTGCAGCAGCGTCTGGGTGAAGACGTCACCAACCGGAAGACCAACGCCGCCAACAAGAGCGATGCCGAAGCCTGCCGCTGGGTGGCGCTGTCGGCGCTGCGCGCACTGCAGGACGGCGCCCGCTCGCGTGGCGCCAATGCGGTGGTCGACATCGTCAGCTACTACAAGAAGAACGAGTTCAGGAGCGCGAGCAACTACGAGTGCTGGGCGGGCACGTTCGTGGCCGGCGTCGCCCTGAAGGGCACCTACGCCAAGGTCAAGTAAGCATCCGTGTGGCGGCGGCCGAGGCTGAACGCCGCCGCCACATTGCTGAACCCCGCCGGGGAAACGCCGTCGATCCTGCCGGCATCGTCGGCCGACGGCTTTCCCCGGTGTCGGCTTTCCGACACAATCAGGGCTCTTCCCGGGTTATCGTCCCGTGGACATGCACGCCTACGTCTATAAAAGCCAACTCAAGCCGGACACCTTCGTCTACGTTCCCCGACGCGATGACTTCAGCGCGCTGCCTGCGCCGCTGGTGGCGTCGCTGGGCACGCTCACCTTCGTCCTGGACGTGGCCCTGGAGCCGCAGCGCCGCCTCGCCCAGGCCGATCCGGCCAAGGTGCGCAGCGAAATGAGCGAACGCGGGTTCTACCTGCAGGTGCCGCCGTCGGTGACCAGCATGATGCCGCGCCACAATGACTGAGCTTTCCCGTCCGCGCGCCCTGTCGATCGCCTTCGTCCTGGGTGCCCTGCTGGCGCTGGGTGCCGCCGTCGGCGGCCTGCTGGGGGCGGTGCTTGCTGCGCTGGCGCAGCCGGCGTATGCCCTGGGCATTTCGTGGTGGCGGCGCAGCCGTGCGGTACTGCCGCCGAAGTTGATCGCGCAGCAGGACCTGCCGGCCCTGCTGGCGCTGTGGACCGCCGCGCCGGTACTGCTGGCCCTGCTGCTGGCCTGGCCGCTGGCGGCACTGCGCGACAGCGGCAGCCTGGCGGCGGTGCTCGGGCTGAGCGTGCTGGTCAGTGCCGGTTTGCTGGCGGCCTGGCGTACGTGGCCGCTGTGGAATGATGTCGAGCGGCTGGATGGCAGCCTGGCGCAGCACTGGCAGGCGTTGGCCGGCCGTGACCTCACCGCCTGGCGTGGCCTTGTCGTGGCCGCGCTGGTGATCGCGCTGGCCGCACTGGTGGTGTTGCCGGCATGGCCAGGGCTGCTGCCGGAAAGCGCGCGCTGGCCCGCCACGTTGACCGTGCTGCTGGGGTCGCCGTTGCTGCATCTGCTGCTGCAGCGGGTCGCACCGGCGCCACTGGTGTCGCTGCGCGTGAACCCGGGCCCGCTGGCCGATGCCGGTGCGGCACACGCGCCGCTGTTCCCCGCTGCCAGCGAGACCACGCCGCTGGAGGCGATGGCCCCGCAGGAACTGACGCCTGCGCTGCATGAAGCGGCGCGCCACGGTCGCATCGACCGGGCGCTGCAGCTGCTGCAGGCCGGCGCGGACCCGCACGCGTTGCCGGACCCGAACTGGCGTGATCAGCGCAGCCTGGCGGTACTGGCGGCGGTGTTGCCGGACCTGCGCCTGCTGCGTGAACTGATTGCCCGCGGGGTCGATGTGAACGCGCCGCACCGGGGCATGACGCCGCTGCTGGCGGCCACCCGCGACAGCTGGCATGGTCGCCCCGAAGCCGTGATGACCCTGCTGGCCAATGGCGCCGATTCTCGCGCTACCGACAGCGAGGGCAACACGCCGCTGCACCACGCGGCTCGAAGCTCTGACCCCGGCGTTGCCGCGCTGCTCCGCGATGCCGCGGCCGAAGTGGATGCACTCAACCACGAGGGCTGGTCCCCGCTGGCCGTGGCCTGCCAGGTAGGCAACTGGCGCCTGGCCCGCTTCCTGCTCGAACGCGGTGCCCGCACCGAGCCGGCGGACGGCACGCCGGTCCTGCTCGCCGCAGCCGCCACCGAAGACGATGATCCGGCCGGCGTGCAGCTGCTGCTCAAGCACAAGGCGCGTGCGGATGCGCGCGACCGCCAGCGTCGCAGCGCACTGCACGAAGCGGCCCTGGCCGGCCACGTTGAAATCATCGGCGTGCTGCTCGCTGCCGGTGCAAACCTGGAAGCACGCGACGCGCTCGGTCGCACGCCGTGGCTGGAGGCCGCGCGTGCCGGTCGCGCCGCCGTCATCGAACACCTCCTGCCGCACAAGCCTGACCTGGTGGCTGTCGATGGCGAGGGCCGCAACGCGGTGCAGCTGGCGGCCATGGCCGATACGGTTTCGCCCCTGCTGGTCAAGCGCCTGGTCGAACTGGGCATCACCGCCGATGCGGCCGATCCGGTCGGTCGGCGTGCGGTCGACTACGCGGCCGAAGCCGGTCGCTGGGCCATCGTCGCGCTGCTTGATCCGTCCTATCCGCTGCCTGCGGCGGTCAGCGATGGCCTGGCCGAGCGCGGTGAGGCCGCCAGCGCCAGTGGCCTGCTGCCTGATCGGCCGCCGCTGACCCTGCTGCGTGAAGCACTGGGCTTCGGCAACACCGACGGCATGGCCGCCCTGGCCAGGCTGTGCCAGCCGCAGGAGCTGGGCAGCCTGCTGCTGGATCCGGAGCTGGCGCTGGAGCCGCGTGCCGTGGATTGGCTGCTGGCCCATGGTGCCGACCCCTATGTGCGTGATGCCTGCGCCGACACGCCGATGTTCGCGCTGCTGTCGCGCGGCGTCGATGCGGTGCCGGCGCTGCAGGTCATGCTGCAGCATGGCCTGTCGCCGGCCGGCCGCGGCGGCCTGGCCCGTTTCCTGGCCGCCTGCGCGCAGCACGATCAGGCGGCCCGCGGACTGGAACAGCTGGCGCTGGAACTGCTGGAGCGGGGTGCTGATCCGTTCGCCGCATCGCCGGCAGGCGATCCGCCGCTGTCGTTGGCGGTGCGCCTGGGCTGGCTGCGCCTGCAGCAGGCCCTGCTCAAGACTGGTGTCGACCGTGAGGCGCGCGACAGCCATGGCATGACCGCCCTGCACCTGGCGACCGCGCTGGCCCGGGAAGGTGCGCTGAAGCTGCTGGTACAGCACGGCGCCTCGCCGGAGGCACGCGCCGCCGATGGCCAGACCCCCCTGGGTGTGGCGCTGTCGAGTGGTCGTCGTGATCTGGCCGACTGGCTGGACTGGCGGGTGTGGCCACTGCCACGCCGTACCCTGCGCGATGCCGACCTGCCCTCTGCGGCGATGGCCGGCGATGTCGATGCGGTGCGTCGCCTGATCGATCTGGGGTTCGCCGTTGATGCCGTGGATGCGCAGGGCTGCACGGCGCTGCTGCGTGCCGCCGGCGGCGGCCACCTGGCGGTGACCGACCTGCTGCTGGCACGGGGCGCCGATCCGCAGCACGCAGCGGCCAGCGGCGCAACGCCGTTGTCGGCCGCGGTCAGTATGCGCCAGGTCGAGATCGTGTCGGCCCTGCTCGATGCCGGTGCCAAGCTCGAACACCGGCTGCCGGGGGGAGTGACCGTGCTGATGCTGGCCTCCGCGCTGGGCCTGCCGGACATCGTCGCGCGCCTGCTGACCGCAGGTGCCGATGTACACGCCGGAGACGCGCAGCAACTGGGCCCGCTGCACTGCGCGGCCCTGTACGGCTTCAGCGCACGTGACCGCCCGCGGTTGCTGGCGTTGCTGGACACGCTGCTGCTGGCCGGTGCCGAACCGGACCAGGCCGCCGCCGGTTCGGTCACACCGCTGCTGCTGCTGCTGGGAGCGCGCGCCGAGCCGGGTACGGCCTGCGACGAGCAGGTGGTGATGGCCGCGGTGGAGCGTCTGCTGGAAGAGGATGTCAGCCTGGACGTGCGCGATCCGCGTGGTTTCGGCCCGCTGCACCTGGCGGCGCTGCACGGCCTGCCGCTGCTGGTACAGCGCCTGCTGCGTGCCGGCGCCGACCCAGACGTGCGGGACAGCCTGAACCGCAGTCCGCGCGAGATCGCCGTGATGCGTGGCTTCATCGACGTTGCCGGCGAGTTCGAGCCGCGCGTACCGGGCGTGTCCTCGATGGCCCGGTTCCTGCGCGACAACGGCTGAGAATCGGGGGTCAGAACCCTTTCCGTTGGAAAGGGCTCTGACCCCGATCATGCGGAATGCCGACGATGCTCGGCAGCCCTTTCGCCGTCAGCGCTGCGTGTCGCCGTCGCTTTCCGCGTCGGCCTCGAACAGATGCATCAGGTCATTGCGGGCATCGCGCGAGGTCTGGATCACGGCCGCCTCGTCGTCGTACACTAGGTACTGGTCGCGCAGCAGCTGTTCGTCGTGTTCGCGGAAGCGCTGCACATGGCGTTGGGCAACATCGGGTGCCACCCCCAGCGCGGTCAGCACACGACCGCTCATTTCCAGGCTGGTAGCGAACACTTCGCGGAACGGCTCGGCCGACATGTCCATCAGTCGCCATGCGTGCTGGCGGTTGCGCGCACGTGCCAGCACCTTCGCCTCCGGATACAGGCGCCGTACCATCCGTACCGCACGCAGATTGGTCTCCGGGTCGTCCACGGTGATCACGAACACATCGATATGTTCACCACCGGCGGCGCGCAGCATCTCCGGGCGCGTCGGATCGCCATAGTAGAGTTGGTTGCCGAAGCGACGCAGGTCGGCCACCGTGTCCGGGTTCGCTTCCAGTGCCACGAACGGCACCTTCTGTGCGGTCAGCAGGCGCGCGATCACCTGGCCGACGCGGCCCATGCCGGCAATCAGGACTTTCGGCCGGTTGTCCGGCGCGACCTTGTCGGCGTCGGCCGCGGCGCGCGGGGCTACCTTCTCCTGCCCGAGCAGCCGCATCAGGGCGATCATCAGCAGCGGCGTGATCGCCATCGACAGGCCGACAATGGCCACCAGCCGGTCGTGGTTGGCGTTGCCCAGCAGATGCGCGCGCTGCGCCTCGTTGAAGACCACGAAGGCGAACTCGCCGCCCAGCCACAGCACGCTGCCCAGCAGCAGCGATTGCCGCGAACCCAGCCGGGCGATGCGGCCGATGGCATACAGCAGACTGAACTTGACCACCAGCAGGATGGCCACACCGGCGGCGATCAGCCACGGCTCGGCGGCGATGCGGTCGAGATCGATGCCCATGCCGACGGCGATGAAGAACAGGCCCAGCAGCAGGCCCTTGAACGGCTCGATCTGCGCTTCCAGCTCGTGCCGGAACTCGGAATCGGACAGCAGCACGCCGGCCAGGAACGCACCCAGGCTGGGGCTCAGGCCGGCCTCCTGCATGAACCACGCCGTGCCCAGCACGACCAGCAGGGCGGTGGCGGTGAATACCTCCGGGCTGCGGGTACGGGCGATGACACCGAACAGCCGGCGCAGGACCGGCCGCCCGCACAGGATCACCACGGCCAGCGCGCCCAGCGCCACTGCGGCATCCTCCCAACGCAGCGTCTGGTTCTTGACGCCGCCCAGCAGCGGGATGGCCGCCAGCAGCGGGATCGCGATCAGGTCCTGGAACAGCAGGATGGCAAAGCCGAGCCGGCCGTGGTCGCTGTTGATCGCCTTGTGCTCGGACAGCAGCTGCAGGCCCACGGCCGTGGAGGACAGCGCCAGCGCCACGCCCACCACCAGCGCGCTCTTCCACTGGAAGTGATCGAGCAGCAGCAGGCCGCCCAGTACCAGGCCGGACAGCGCCACCTGCGCGGCACCGGCGCCGAACACCGAGCGCCGCATCACCTTCAGGCGGGCCGGCGACAGTTCCAGCCCGATCACGAACAGCAGCATCACCACGCCGATCTCGGCCGCACCGAGGATGCGGTCGGCGTCCTGCACGAAGCCCAGCCCATCCGGCCCCAGCACCACCCCCGCGGCCAGGTAGCCCAGTACCGCGCCGAAGCCGAAGCGCTTGAACACCGGCACCGCGATGACGGCCGCCAGCAGCAGGACCAGGGCCAGTTCCAGACCGCCGCTATGCATGGGAATACCTGGTCATCGCAGAGGCCTGCCGTACGTGGGTGCGGGGAGGAGAGGGGCGGCGGACGCCGCTGCGACATTATGCGCGCCGCATCGTGCACGCGCGGCAATGGCCGCTGCGGGTTGACCTGCGCGGCCGGCAGGTCCAGACTGCCCGCCGCTGGCGGCCTGCCGCCGGCACACGCATCCCGGAGTTCCCAACCCATGTCCAGCGACAGTAGAAGTCGACCTCGTTCGAC
Source organism: Stenotrophomonas sp. RS-48 (assembly GCF_030053245.1). Taxonomy (NCBI): domain Bacteria; kingdom Pseudomonadati; phylum Pseudomonadota; class Gammaproteobacteria; order Lysobacterales; family Lysobacteraceae; genus Stenotrophomonas; species Stenotrophomonas sp. RS-48. Next base: position 41,769 of record NZ_JASGBV010000014.1, on the reverse strand, counting down.
GCCAGCGATGGCTACCGCCTGACATCGGGACGGTTCGCCTGCGTTGGCGTTGCGCGAGGTCGCACCCCACAAGGCAAACCGATGAACCAGAAGCAATTGCTGCGTCCAGTGGCCGATGCCGCTGCATTGGCGGCACCGCTGGCGGACTACAACACCGCCGACGCGGTGGAGTTCCTCAACACGCTGGAGCTGCAGCGCGCTGCCGACACGCTGGCGGCGCTGCCGCTGCCGCGTGCAGTGAAGATGCTGGAAGCCCCCGAACTGCATCGCAGCGGCGAGCTGGTGGCCGCGCTGCCACCGGCGCGGGCCGCTGCGCTGCTCGGGCTGATGGCCGACGACCGCGCCACCGACATCGTTCACGAACTGGATGAGGACGAGCGCGCGCGGCTGATCCCGTTGCTGGGCGCCGATGCCCGCCAGGCCATCCAGACGCTGCTCGGCTACCCGCCAAACACGGCCGGTGCGCTGATGACCACCGAGTACGTCGCCGTGCCGGCCAGCTGGACCGTGGCGCAGACGCTGCAGCACATCCGCCAGGTCGAGCGCACGCGCGAGACGGTGTACGCGATCTACGTCCTGGACCCGGCCAGCCAGCGTCTGCAGCAGGTGGTGACCATGCGCCGCCTGATCACCGGCCTGCCCGAGGAGTCGATCCTCGAGGTGGCCCAGGTCAATCCGCCAGTAACCGTGGACGCGTTGATGGACCAGGAAGAGGTGGCGCGGCTGATCCGTCGCCACGACCTGCTGGCCATTCCGGTGGTCGATGCCAGCCAGCGGATGCTGGGCATCGTCACCGTGGACGACGTGCTTGATGCGCTGATCGAGGAATCCACCGAAGACGCGCACAAGTTCGGCGGCATGGAAGCGCTGGACAAGCCGTACATGCAGATCGGCTTCCTGGAGATGCTGCGCAAGCGCGCCGGCTGGCTGAGCGTGCTGTTCCTGGGCGAGATGCTGACGGCCAGCGCCATGCAGCACTACGAGGACGAACTGGCACGCGCGGTGGTGCTGACGTTGTTCATCCCGTTGATCATGAGTTCCGGCGGCAACTCCGGCTCGCAGGCCACCTCGCTGCTGATCCGCAGCCTGGCGCTGCGCGAGCTGCGCCTGCGCGACTGGTGGAAGGTGGCCCTGCGCGAGATTCCGACCGGCATGGTGCTGGGTGCCATTCTCGGTGCCCTGGCGATCGTCCGCATCGTCATCTGGCAGCTGGGTGGCCTGCACGACTACGGCGAGCACTGGGTGCTGCTGGCGATCACGATCGGTGCGGCGCTGGTGGGCATCGTCACCTTCGGGTCATTGTCGGGTTCGATGCTGCCGTTCGTGCTCAAGCGGCTGGGATTCGACCCGGCCAGCGCATCCGCCCCGTTCGTGGCCACGCTGGTCGACGTGACCGGGCTGGTGATCTATTTCAGCATCGCCGCGATGATCCTGCGCGGCACGCTGCTGTAGGGCCCTGTCGCCCCGCATGCGGCGGGGCGCCGCATCCCCCGCCTGCTTTGTTGCGCTGGATCATGCGCCTGTTGCGCGGGTGCGTGTACCGTAGGCGCATGAGTACCTACCACCTGCAGTCAGTGTTCCGCCCGCAGTCGGTCGCAGTGATCGGCGGCAGTCCGCGCGAGCGCTCGGCCGGCCGCGCGGTGATGCGCAACCTGCGCGGTACGGGCTTCCCCGGCAAGGTGGCGTGGATCAACCCGCGCCACGCCGAAATCGATGGCATCCGCACGGTGAAGCGGCTGAAGGATCTGGACTGGGTGCCGGATCTCGTGGTGATCACCGCGCCAGCCGCCATCGTGCCGCAGGTGGTGCGTACCGCGGCCGAGCGGGGCGTGCAGGCGGCGATTATCCTCACCGCGCATCTGGGGGATGGCCCGGGTTCACTGTCGGCGCAGGTGGAGGCCGTGGCCCGCCGGCACGGTCTGCGCATCCTGGGCCCGCATTGCCTGGGTGTGATCGCGCCGCATGCACGGCTCAACGCCAGCATCGCCGCACACTTCCCGCAGGCTGGCGATCTTGCGTTGATCTCCGAGTCCTCGGCGATCGCCGCGGCGCTGGTGGAATGGGGCGTGGCGCGTTCGGTGGGATTCTCCGCCGTGGTCTCGCTGGGCGATACGCTGGACGTCGACTTCGGCGATCTGCTGGACTATTTCGCCACCGATTACCGCACGCGCGCCATCCTGCTCTACGTCGAACAGATCAAGGACGCGCGCAAATTCATGTCGGCGGCGCGTGCGGCCGCACGCGCCAAGCCCGTGGTGGTGGTGAAGTCCGGCCGCAGCGAGCGCGTGCAGCATGGCAGCCGCGATACCCATGTGCAGGCGCTTGCACGAGCCGATGATGTCTACGGCGCTGCGTTCAACCGCGCCGGCCTGCTGCGCGTGGGTGCCCTGGACGAGCTGTTCACCGCCGCAGAGACCCTGGGCCGGCTGGGTACCTTCCCGGGCCGTCGGCTGGCCATCCTCAGCAATGGGGGCGGCGTCGGCCGGCTGGCCGTGGACCAGCTGGCCGCGCTGCGCGGAACCCTGGCGAACCTGTCCGACAGCACGGTCGAAAAGCTCGATGCGGTGCTGCCGCAGGGCTGGTCGCGCAGCAATCCAGTGGATATCGTGGTGGATGCCGATGGTGATCGCTATGCCGCGGCCATCGAGGCCCTGCTGGCCGACAACGAGAACGATGCGGTGATGGTGGTCAACGTACCGACGGCGTTCACCTCCTCGGCCGACGCCGCGCAGGCGCTGACCCGCACGCTCGGCCTGCGCCCGCGCCACCATCGTGACAAGCCGGTGTTCGCCGTGTGGCTGGGCAACGATGACCAGGCCACCGCCACGCTCAATGCGGCGCGCGTGCCGACCTATCCCACCGAAGCCGAAGCGGTACGTGGCTTCCAGCATCTGGTGCGCTATCGGGAAGCGCAGAACGCACTGATGGAAACCCCGCCGAGCCTGCCGCAGGACTTCAGCGTGGATGCGGCCGCGGCGCGCACGCTGGTCGAGGCCGCGCTGGCCAACGGCCAGCAGTGGCTGGACCCGTTGGCCACGCACGAGCTGCTGAAGGCCTATGGCATTCCCTCCGCGCCGGTGATGCATGCGCGCGACGCGCACGAGGCCATGGATCTGGCGCAGCCGCTGCTGGAGCGGGGTGCGACCGTCGCCTTGAAGATCCTGTCACCGGACATCCCGCACAAGTCCGAAGTGGACGGCGTGCGCCTGAACCTGTCGACGCTGCCGGCGGTGCAGGCTGCGGCCAAGGCGATCCTGTCGCGTGCACGCCAGCTGCGCCCGGATGCACGCATCGACGGTCTGCTGGTGCAGCCGACCATCGTCCGCCCGAAAGCGCGTGAACTGATCGTGGGCATCGCCGATGACGCGACCTTCGGCCCGGTGATCGTGGTCGGTCGCGGCGGCACGGCGGTGGAGGTGATCAACGACAAGGCACTGGCCTTGCCGCCGCTGGATCTGCGCCTGGCCCACGAGCTGATCGGGCGTACCCGTGCGTCGCGGATCCTCAAGGCCTATGGCGATGTTCCCGCTGCCGATGAGCGCGCACTGGCCCTGGCGCTGGTGAAACTGGCGCAGCTGGCCGCCGACATTCCGGAAGTGCGCACGCTGGATATCAATCCGCTGCTGGTCGATGGCAAGGGCATTCTCGCTCTCGATGCACGCGTCGCCATCGCGCCTTCGCGCATCCTGCACAAGGGTCGCGGCCATCCGCGCTTCTCGGTGTTCCCGTATCCGAAGGAGTGGGAGCGCACCATCGAGCTGTCCGATGGCGGTCACGCCTTCGTGCGCCCGGTGCGCCCCGAGGACGACGCGCTGTTCCGCGCGTTCTTTGCCCGGGTCAGCGACGAGGATCTGCGCCTGCGCTTCTTCCAGTCGGTGAAGCACTTCAGCCACGAGTTCATCGCCCGTCTGACCCAGCTCGACTATGCGCGCTCGATCGCGCTGGTGGCCATCGAACCGCGCAGCGGCGAGATGCTCGGCGCCGTGCGCCTGCACGCGGATGCGGATTATCACCGCGGCGAGTACGGCATCCTGATCCGCTCCGACCTGAAGGGCCATGGCATCGGCTGGCGCCTGATGGCGATCATGATCGAGTATGCGAAGTGGCTGGGGCTGCACGTGGTCGAGGGACAGGTGCTGCGCGAGAACAGCACCATGCTGGCGATGTGCCAGAGCCTGGGTTTCAAGACCCGGCTGGACCCGGACGACCCGACGGTGATGATGGTGACCCTGCCGGTGCAGCAGGTGGACGTTCCCGAGGTACCGCCGGTGGCGTGAGCGTCACCTCATCGGCGGCGTCGTAACGCCGAAGTGATCGTGGCATACCGTCCGTGCGGTTGCGACAATGCGGGCCATGACTGACCGCATCCCCTTGCTGCTGCTCCCCGGCCTGCTCAACGATGCCGAGCTGTGGCGCGCGCAGCTGGCCGACCTGGCCGATATCGCCGAGTGCAGCGTGGGCGACCAGACCCGCGGCGCGACCCTGCAGGCGGTGGCCGAGGATGTGCTGGCGCAGGCACCTGCGCGCTTCGCGCTGGCCGGGTTCTCGCTGGGAGGCTTCGTTGCCCAGCAGATCCTGCGCGTCGCACCGGAGCGGGTGCTGCGGCTGGCGCTGATCGACACCTCGATCCACGCCGATTCGCCGGAGCGCGCCGAGCAGCGTCGCAGCCAGCGCGCCAGCGTGCGCCTGCCCGGGAAGTTTCATGGATTCGGTGACGCCCTGATGCGCAGCTACATCGATGCCTCGCGGCTGGACGACTATGTACTGGTGCAGCGCGTGCGCGACATGACGGCGCGTCTTGGCGCGGAGGTGTTCCTGCGACAGAGCGCGCTGGAACGTCGTGACGGCCACGATGTGCTGGCCGGATATCGCGATCCGCTGCTGATCGTGTGCGGTGCCAACGACCGCATCACGCCATTGGCGGTGAGCGAGGAGATGCACGCGCTGGTACCGCACTCGCAGCTGGTGGTGGTGCCCGACTGCGGGCACCTGGCGCCGATGGAGAAGCCGGATGAGGTCAGTGCGGCGATGCGCGGGTGGCTGCTGCAGGACTGAAGGGCCCGCCGGGCCCGGCGCTACCTGTGGCGATCCGGTAGCGCCGGAGCGCGCCCGGCGGCCCCCATCGTCATCGTCCGGTAGCGCCGGGCCGTGCCCGGCGGCTTCGGCTCAGTCCCAGGCCGGCGCGATGCCTTCCGGATTGGCCAGCCGATGCCCGCGGTCGAGCCTGGCAATCTGTGCCATGTCCTCCTCGGTCAAACGGATGGCCGCCGCTTCCAGATTGGAGGCCAGGTTCTCGCGCCGGGTCGAGGACGGAATCACCGCAAAGCCCTGCTGCAGTGCCCATGCCAGTGCGATCTGTGCCGGCGTGGCCTGGTGGCGGCCGGCGATGGCCTGGATCACCGGGTCCTTGATGACTTCGCCATAGGCCAGGCTCATGTAGGCGGTGACAGGGATGCCGTTTTCCTGCAGGAACTTCACCAGCAGGCGATTCTGCAGGTATGGATGGATCTCGACCTGATTGGTGGCGATGGCGTCGGCGCCGAGGATGCCGATTGCCTTGCGCGTCTGCGCGATGGTGAAGTTGGAGATGCCGATCTCCCTGGTGAGGCCCTGCGCCCTGGCTTCGGCCAGCGCCGGCAGGTACTCCTCCATCGGCACGTCGACCTTGTCGTTCGGTGAGGGCCAGTGGATCAGCGCCAGGTCGACATGGTCGGTGCGCAGCTTCTTCAGGCTGTCGTGCAGGCTGGCCAGCAGCGCATCGCGCTTGAACTCGGTGATCCAGACCTTGGTGGTCAGGTAGATCTCGTCACGCGGCACGCCGGATTCGGCGATGGCCTGGCCGACCTCGGCCTCGTTGTCGTAGATCTGCGCGGTATCGATGGCGCGGTAACCGACGTCCAGTGCGTTGCGTACCGAGTCGATCACAGTCTGGCCTTTCAGGCGGAAGGTGCCGAGACCGAAAGCGGGGACAGTCATGGGGGAACTCCAGCTAATGGGGGGAAGGGCGCGGTAGATCCGCACAAGGGTAGGGCAGGGCCTGCATGCATGCCGGCAACGGTGCATTGCGCAGGCGTGGAGATGCGTCGGTAGTGAGCGGCGTCGTATCAGTGTGCGGTGATCGCGGTGCCCTCGGCGCGGTCGTCGATGCCGTCCCGACGGTCCAGGCGGCCGCTGAGCACGGTCAATGCATAGGCACCCACCACCACCAGCGCGCCCAGCCACGGCGTATGCATCAGGCCGACGTTCTCCACCACCAGGCCGCCCAGCGATGCGCCCAGGGCGATGCCGATGTTGAATGCAGCGATGTTCAGTCCGGATGCCACGTCGGTGGCCTGCGGCGCATAGCGCTGCGCCTGCTTGACCACATAGACCTGCAGTCCGGGCACGTTGCCGAAGGCCACCGCACCCAGGGCCAGCACCGTCAGCAACATCAACACCGTGTTGTAGGCGGTGAAGGTGAGCGCCAACAGGACCATGGCCAGCAGGGCGAAGATGCGCCTGAGCGCCGGAACCGGACCCATGCGGTCGGCCATGCGGCCGCCCCACAGATTGCCGATCGCCACCGACACGCCATACACCAGCAGTACCAGGCTGACCGCGTTGGCCGAGAAGCCGGTGACGTCCTGCAGGATGGGCGCCAGGTAGGTGAAGGCCAGGAACGTGCCGCCGTAGCCCAGTGCCGTCATCGCGTAGACCAGCAGCAGGCGCGGCTGGGCCAGCACGGCCAGCTGCTGGCGGAAGCGGGCGGGCGCGCTCTGCGGCACAGTGCGCGGCACGAACAGCGCCGCGCCGACCAGGGCGATCACGCCCAGGCCGGCCACGGCCAGGAAGGTCGCGCGCCAGCCCAGGTGCTGGCCGATGAAGGTGCCCAGCGGCACGCCGGTCACCAGTGCGACGGTCAGCCCGGTGAACATGATCGCGATCGCGCTGGCGGCCTTTTCTTTCGGCACCACCGCCGTGGCGATGATCGAGCCGATCGAGAAGAACACGCCATGGGCGAGGCCGGTCAGGATGCGGGCGACAATCAGCGAGGCGTAGCCCGGTGCCATCCAGGCGATGACGTTGCCCAGCGTGAACAGCGCCATCAGTGCCACCAGCAGGGTCTTGCGCGGCACGCGGCCGGTCAGCGCAGTCAGCACCGGCGCGCCGATGGCTACGCCCAGGGCGTACAGCGAGACCAGCAGGCCGGCCGAAGGCAGGCTGACCTGCAGGTCGGCGGCGATGGTCGGAATCAGGCCGACGATGACGAATTCGGTGGTGCCGATGGCGAAGGCGCCCAGGGTCAGCGCCAGCAGGGCGAGAGGAATGCCGCGGATCATGGCGGGCTCCGGAGGAAGGAAGGCGCGCAGTGTGCGCGGCCCACCTTTGTCGAAAAACCGGTCTTCACGCCAATCACTCTTGCCTGGTGGTCAATAATGGCGCCATGAAGACCACCCTCGATGAAATGCAGGCCTTTCTGGCCGTGATCGACAGCGGTTCGATCAGTGCCGCCGCCGAGCAGCTGGGTCAGACCCCTTCCGGGGTGAGCCGGGCGCTGGGGCGGCTGGAGGACAAGCTGGGCACCACCCTGCTGACCCGTACCACGCGCCGGCTGCACCTGACCGCCGAAGGCGAGGCCTACCTGCGCCATGCACGGGCGATCATCGACGCGGTGGAGTCGGCCGAAGAGCAGATGGCGGCGCGCCGCGAGCGCCCGGCTGGACGCCTGCGGGTGGATGCGGCCATGCCGTTCGTGCTGCACGTGATCGTCCCCCTGGTGGCGGGCTACCGCGCGCGATACCCGGAGGTGCAGCTGGAGTTGAACAGTTCCGAACGCTACATCGACCTGCTGGAACGACGCACCGACGTGGCCATCCGCATCGGCCCACTGGCCGACTCAACGCTGCACGCGCGCTCGCTGGGCCGCTGCCGGCTGCAGCTGCTGGCCAGCCCGGGCTACCTGGCCGAGCACGGTGAACCGGCCAGCGTGGCGGCGCTGGGTCAGCACACGCTGCTGGGATTCAATGAACCCGAATCGCTGAACCGCTGGCCCGTGCCGGGCGACGCCGACGGCCAGCTGCTGGTACGGCCGGACATCGCCGTATCCAGCGGCGAGACCCTGCGCCGGTTGGCGGTGGAAGGGGTGGGCATCACCTGCCTGTCGGACTTCGTCACCGAACGCGACCGTGCTGCCGGCACGCTGGTGCCGGTACTGGCTGCACAGACGCTGGATGTCTACCAGCCGATCCACGCCGTGTACTACCGCAACACGGCGGTCTCGGCGCGGATCAGCTCGTTCCTGGACCATCTCGGTGACGCGATGGTGCAGTCGGATTACCTGCGCTAGGCATGCCGCGCTCGCCGGGCATGGCCCGGCGTTACCTGCGCGTTCCGCAGAGCCGGACCCATGCTCGGCTGCACAGGGTCCATGCAGTCCTTCAGGCCGCGCGCGCCAGCGCATCGCCGCTCGCCGCGGGGGGCGACAGATCGAACACATCCACCGCGTCCATCAACCGGTCCGCCTGCTGCTCCAGGCTGCGCGCGGCGGCGCTGGCCTCTTCCACCAGCGCGGCATTCTGCTGGGTCGCGCCGTCCATCTGCACCACGGTCTGGTTGACCTGTTCGATGCCTGCACTCTGTTCCTGCGACGCGGCGGAGATCTCGGCCATGATGTCGGTCACGCGCTGCACCGAGGCGACGATCTCGGCCATGGTCATGCCCGCCTGGCGCACGCGTTGTGCGCCATCGGCTACCTGGTCCACCGAGGTATCGATCAGCGTCTTGATCTCCTTGGCCGCATTGGCTGAACGCTGCGCCAGCGTACGCACCTCACTGGCCACCACGGCGAAGCCCCGGCCCTGCTCACCGGCACGCGCAGCCTCCACCGCTGCGTTCAACGCCAGGATGTTGGTCTGGAAGGCGATGCCATCGATCACGCTGATGATGTCGGCGATCTGCCGCGAAGAAGCTTCGATCGCCCCCATCGTCGCCACCACCTGCGCGACCACCTCGCCGCCCTGCGAGGCAACCTCGTGCGCGCCGATCGCAAGCTGGTTGGCCTGGCGGGCGTGCTCGGCGTTCTGGCGCACGGTGGAGGTCAGTTCCTCCATCGATGCTGCCGTCTCCTCCAGGTTGGCAGCCTGCTGCTCGGTGCGGCGCGACAGGTCGTTGTTGCCGGCGGCGATCTCGGCGGCCGCGGCATGGATGCTGCCCGAAGTGTGCTTGATGTCGGTGACGATGGTGGCCAGCTGCGCCGCAGTCGTGTTGGCATCGCCAGCGATGCGGGCGAACACGCCCTGGAAGCTGCCGTGCATGCGCGCGCCAAGCCGGCCATCGGCAATCGCGCGCAGCATCGTTGAGACCTCGCCGAGATTTTGCTCGGTGGTCTGCATGAGCTGGTTCAGGCCCTCCACCATCGCGCGGAAGTCATGCTCGAAGCGCGCGCTGTCACCGCGCTGGCTGAAATCGCCGGCCGCAGCGGCGGCGGCAAGGCGGCGGATCTCGCCGTTGATGGTGCCAAGGTTGGCCTTGGCAGTATCCAGCGCTTCGGTGATGACGGCCTTCTCGCCTGGCAGGCGCTCCATGTCCTCGCTGAGATCGCCCACCGCATAGCGGCCCATGATCGTGATCGCGCGCATCTTCACCCGGATGTGCGCGTCGACCAGCGCGTTGCTGTCGGCCACCATGGTTCCGAATGCGCCAGGGAAGGCGCTGGCATCCATGCGGTAGCTGATCGAGCCGGCGTCATGCGCCTTCGCCATTGCCGCCTGCGCCTCGAGCACGCCGCCCACCGTGGCCTGCACGGCCTGCATGGCCTGCGCCAGCCGGCCCACTTCATCGCGGCTGCGAACCTGCACGACGTGCTGCAGGTCGCCAGCGGCCACGGCGCGCGCAGCCGCCTCCACCGCCAGCACCGGTTGCACCACCGCGCGGCGCAGCCACCAGGCCAGGCCCATCAGCAGCAGCGCAGCGGCGACCACGGTCAGCACCGCGCACAGCAGCAGCATCTGCCTTGCCTGCTGCGCGCGCGTGGCCACCGCGGCCTCGGCCACCCGGGTGGCCTGCGTGCTCAGCGCGTCCAGCGATGCGGCCACCGCGCGGTCCTTGCCCCGCACCAGGGTATCGCCAGCAGTGGCATCGTAGCCGGCCGCAGCAAACGCCTGCAGTGCAGCGTGATAGTCCTTCTGCAGCTGCGCGTGCAGGCCAGCGAAGGCGAGGGCGAGCTCGCGCGTACGGGCATCGGGGCTGCTGGCCAGCCCGCGTGCCAGTCCATCGACGATTCTGCCTTCGCTGTCGAATGCATCCAGATGACGCTGGCGCAGGACCGGATCGTGGCCCCGCAGCAGCACGTTCTTCCATTCCTGCACCTGGCCACGGAACTCGCGCTGCAGGCGTTCGGCATCGCGGCCATGGGCGACTTCGGCAGGCACCTCGGCAGACAGCTTCAGCCAGGCCGACGCCAGGCCGGCCAACGCACACAGCAGGATGACGGCGAGGCCAAGGGATACGGCGCCGAGCAGCTTCGTCTGCAGTCGCGGCGCATGGGGAGAGGCATTCATGGGGCGAGATCTCGGAAGGGGGGCGATGCGGTATCGACCTGATCTCGCGTGCTCTGAAGTGCGATAAGTATCACATTATCGTTTCGTTCAACGAGGTGAAGGAAATGTTTCATAGGACAGATGTGTCCATATGGAACGAAACAGGACGCTCGACAGGGGATATAAATGTAACTATTGTTGTTACATGAAATCCTCGAACCCGCTTTCCGACGCGCTGCACGTGATGGCCCATCTCGTGGGCCAGCAGGGGCCGCGCACCTCCGAACAGCTGGCCATGTGCCTGCCGACCCATCCGGTGGTGATCCGCCGGCTGCTGGCGCAGATGCACAAGGCCGGGCTGGTGCGCAGCACACGCGGGCACGGCGGTGGCAGCCAGCTGGCGCGCGATGCCACCCGCATCACCCTGCACGACATCTACCTGGCGGTCGGCGCACCGCCGCTGGTGCAGATCGGCACACGCGGCGCAGGTCGTGGCTGCCCGATCCAGCAACTGGTCGATTCGGCGCTGCTCGATGGCGCCCGCGAAGCGCAGCGATTGCTGGAACACCGCCTGCAGTCCACCACGCTCGACCAGCTCGGCGCGGAGTTCGCGCGCCACCTCGCCCATCACCGCTCCCTGGAAGGACACCATGAATCCTGAAGTGATCATCGTCGGCGGCAGTTACGCCGGCATCGCCGCGGGCCTGATCCTGGCCCGCGCACGCCGCGCGGTCACCGTCATCGACGCCGGCCTGCCCCGCAACCGTGCGGCCAGCCATTCGCACGGCGTCCTCGGCCTGGACGGCATCAGTGGTGCCGAGCTGTTGAAGACGGCGCGCCAGCAGCTGCTGGACTATCCCAGCGTGCGCTGGATCCATGCCGAGGCCGCGCACGCCACCGCCAGCCCCGACGGTGTCGAGGTCCGCACCGCGGATGGCCAGGTGCTGGCCGCACGCAAGCTGCTGCTGGCCAGTGGCATCAGTGACCAACTGCCGGACCTGCCCGGCCTGGCCGAGCGCTGGGGCAGCACCGTGCTGCATTGTCCCTACTGCCATGGCTACGAAGTCGGCGGCGGAGCGATCGGCGTGCTCGGCGGCTATCCGATGTCGGCCGGCAAGGCACCGCTGTTCGCCGACTGGGGCAATGTCACCTTCTTCAGCCAGGCGGGGGAGATCAGTGAAGAGGAACGCGCGGCCATGCAGCAGCGTGGCGTGCAGATCGAGATCTCGCCGGTGATTGCCGTGCAGGGCGACCAGCCGACCTGGCTGGAAGTGGAACTGGCCGATGGCCGCCGCATCGCCCAGCGCGCGCTGTTCGTTCCGGCTACCCAGGCGATGGCCACGCCGCTGGTGCAGCAGCTGGGCTGCGCGCTGGTCGAAAGCCCGCTCGGCGTGCTGATCGAAGTGGACGCGATGAAGCAGACCTCGGTGCCGAACGTGTACGCTGCAGGCGACGCGACCACGGTTGGCAACATCACCCTGGCCGCCGCCGAAGGGGTGCGTGCCGGGATCGGCGTACATCACGCGCTGGTCAGCGAAGACAGCATCGGGTGATGGAAAGGGCCGGATTCCGCTCTCTTGAACGACACCCGGCCCGCCCCATCAGCCTTTGACGCACAGCACCTGGCGCAGTGTGTGGACCACGTCCACCAGGTCGAGCTGGGCGGCCATCACGTCTTCGATCGACTTGTACGCCGCCGGCGATTCATCCAGCACGCCGCTGTCCTTGCGGCATTCCACATGCGCGGTCGCCTCGCGGTGCTGGGCCAGGGTGATCCGCTCGCGTGCCGTGCCGCGGCTCATCACCCGGCCTGCGCCGTGGCTGCAGCTGTGGAAACTGTCTGCATTGCCCTTGCCACGCACGATGTAGCTGCGCGTGCCCATGCTGCCGGGGATGATGCCCAGCTCGCCCTGGCGTGCACTGACCGCACCCTTGCGGGTGACCAGCAGTTCCTGCCCGGCGTGCGTTTCCTTCTGCACGTAGTTGTGGTGGCAGTTGACGGCCATCGCCGCCAGCCGGAACGGCGGCAGCCGATGCCGCATCTCGGCCAGCACGCGCGCCATCATCGCCTCGCGATTGTGCCGCGCATAGTCCTGCGCCCAGGACACCGCTTCCACGTAGTCGTCGAACAGCGGCTCGCCTTCCATGAAGAAGGCCAGGTCCTTGTCAGGCAGATGGAAGCCGAGCACGCGGCGCTCCAGCTCGCGACGCGCCTGCTCGATGAAGTACGTGCCGATCAGGTTGCCGGTGCCACGCGAGCCGCTGTGCAGCATTACCCACACGGCATCCGTTTCATCCAGGCACAGCTCGATGAAGTGGTTGCCACCTCCCAGCGTGCCCAGCTGGCGATCGAGCTTGTCGGTGCGGATCCGGCGATGCCTGTCCTTGATCTTCTCCAGGCCAGCGGCCAGGCCGGACTGCACCAGCCGCGTGTGGATGCTGTCGGGCATGCGCTGATGCTCGCCACCGCGACCGTTGCCGACCGGGATGCTGCGCTCGATGCTGTTGCGCAGCTGCCGCAGGTCATCGGGCAGGTCGTTGGCCTGCAGCGTCGTGCGCACCGCGGCCATGCCGCAGCCGATGTCCACGCCCACCGCCGCCGGAATGATCGCCCCGCGGGTCGGGATCACCGAGCCGACGGTCGCGCCCTTTCCCAGGTGCACGTCCGGCATCACGGCCACCCAGGGCCCGACGAATGGAATGGCGGCGATGTTGCGCAGCTGCTCATGGGCCTGCGCTTCCAGCGGCACGCCGTTCACCCAGCCCTTGATCGGCGTGGTGCCCTCGGCATGCAGCCATTGATAGGTGTGTTGAGTATCCATGTTGCAATCCATCTCCTTGATGGGCCGGCGGCGCGTCCCTGCGCCGCCCCAGCCCCCTACTTCATCGTCACCAGCTGCTTCAGCACGCCATCCAGGCCGCCGAACACGGTGAGCTTGTCGATCTTCTCGGTGACCTTCTCCAGCGCTTCCAGCTCCTTCAGCCGCATCAGCACCGGGTTGTCCTCGATCAGCCTGGCGGTATTGAGCTGCGAGCGGGTGGCGTTGGCCTCCTCGCGGCGGCGGATCACGCTGGCCTGCGCCTGCTTCTCGGCCAGCACCACGCCGTTGAGGATCTCCTTCATCTCGCCCGGCAGGATCACGTCCTTGATGCCGACACCCAGCAGCTGCACACCGTGGCCCTCGATCGCGGCCCGCACGTGCGCGGCGATCTCACCGTCCAGCGCCGCCTTCTCGCCCAGCAGCTCATCCAGGCTGCGCGTGGCGATCGCCTGGCGCAGGCCGAGCTGCAGCTGCCGGTAGATGAACTCGTCGGCGTTGCTGAGCGTGCGGTGTGCACGCACCGGGTCGACCACCTGCACGGTCGCGGCCAGGTTCACCCGCAGGGTCACCTTGTCGCGGCTGAGCAGCTCCTGGCCGGACACGTCGAGCGAACGCGCGCGCAGTTCGACGCGCTCCACCGACACGTTGCCGTTGAAATTCCAGAACGCGTGCAGTCCGGCATCCAGGGTCTGTCGCAGCGTACCGTCGACGAACAGCAGGCCGACCGATTCGCTCGGCACGGTGCTGATCACCGCCACGCGCGGCAGTACGCCCAGCTGGCCCAGGCGCTGCTGCACGTTGGCCGGCACGCGCGGTTCGTCACCCAGGGCCATCACGCGCACCTCGGTGTCGACCGAACCCCGCCAGTAAAGATGGCGGCTGCCAGGCGGCAGGACATCGTCGATACGGCCATTGCGCAGCAGCAGACCCACCTGTGCAGCGCCGATATCGGCCAGCACGAAGTGTTCGTGCAGCTGTGCTCCCAGCGCGTCGATCAGGCTGTCCTGGTCGCTGCCGTTGTAGGCGCTGCCCTTCGATGCGTTGTGCACGGTCACCTGCGGCGAGCCGCCGAACCGCGACAGGCGGTGCACGCCCGGCAGCAGCACCTGCTGGAAACGACGGTTGCGATACACCAGGCCGCGCTCGCCGTCGCCGATCACGACCTTGATGGTCCAGAACATGGGAGTCTCTCCTTGTATGGCTCTGGTGGTTCGACCCGATGGGAATCCATCGCCGTGACCCGGGCCGATCAGGTCGTGGCGAGGCGGCCTGCACACCCGTGCAGGCCGCGGAAGAGGGCGGCCACCGGTGGACGGTCCGCGCGCGGAGCCTTCGGTGCGCCGGCAGTACCGCCATGGGCGCCGCCGGCAGGCAGCACCGGGGTGGACCAAGGCGGGCAGTGACGGCGGACCGGGGCCCGGCGTGCGGTCCGTTGCTTCCACTTCTCCGCCCGAAGGCGATGTCCGTGGATGGCGACGATGGCCGCTGGGACGTGCGTCCCGGGTGTTGCTTCAAGTCATGACGTGACAGGTCATGTGGTTTGGAGTGGGAATTGAACCCACGACAGACGGACTCAGGATCCGTTGCTCTGACCAGGCTGAGCTATCCAGTTGGGAACCGCGCGGAATCGAACCGCGTGCCGGCGAACCGGCGCCTGCGACCAGCAGGCGATCCAGGCGAGGGCATGTCCGCGACCTCCGGCATACGCTACGGCAGCGCCGCGCGCACCAGCCCGCCATTGAAGCGGGACCGTTGGAAAATCGAGGGTGCAGGCCATCGACATTATCGGCGGGCGATAATGTTGTGAGGCGATGCAGATAATGTCCGGGCACGGCCGCCCGCGCGAAGATAAACTCCGGCGTGCAGGTAATGGCCGATCAGTGTGCGGCGGAATGCCGCGCGGGGTGCAGTTCTGGCATCGCGGGTCCTTGTGCCGACGCAAACGAAAACGCCCCCGGGACATGCGTTCCGAGGGCGTCGTCAAGCCTCGGAGATCGGGGTGGCCGATCTCCGCAGGGCGGGTATCAGGCCGTTGTGGGTAGTGCTTCCTTGCCGGACGCGCGCGCCAGCACATCCATGCGCAGGCATGGCAGCAGTGTGGCGATGGCGGAGAAATGCGCGTTCAAGGGAAACATCCAGGCGGGTGTTGAAGCGAGGTGCGCACGATAAACCACGATTTAGTCGTGCGCAACCATTTTGTTGAATTATTTTCTTCTGCCCGATGCCGGAGCCGGCCGGCGACCGGCTCCG
Organism: Stenotrophomonas sp. RS-48; assembly: GCF_030053245.1. Taxonomy (NCBI): domain Bacteria; kingdom Pseudomonadati; phylum Pseudomonadota; class Gammaproteobacteria; order Lysobacterales; family Lysobacteraceae; genus Stenotrophomonas; species Stenotrophomonas sp. RS-48. The sequence continues at coordinate 26,180 of NZ_JASGBV010000014.1, read as the reverse complement.
GCCAATCTCAGCCTTCCGCGCTTGCCGCGTCCAGCTGCGCGACATCCTGCACGCTCAGCGATACATTCGCCGCGGCCAGCAGGTCGTGCAGCTGTTCGACGCTGGTGGCGCTGACGATCGGCGCGGTGATCGACGGCCGTGCGATCTGCCATGCCAGTGCGATCTGTGCCGGGCTGGCAGTGTGCTTGCTGGCCACGTCATCCAGCGCTTCCAGGATGCGCAGGCCGCGCGGGTTGAGATAACGCTTCACCACGTTCTCGCCCCGCGCCGGGCTTTTGCCCGCATCGGCTGCCGTGCGGTACTTGCCGCTCAGGAAGCCGCTGGCCAGTGCGTAATAGCCGATCACGCCGATCTGCTCGCGCTGCACCAGCGGTTCCAGCGCGGTCTCGTAGCCGGCGCGGTCGTAGAGGTTGTACTCCGGCTGCAGGGTTTCGTAACGCGGCAGCTTGTAATCGGTGGATACCTTCAGCGCATCGGCCAGGCGGGTGGCGCTGTAGTTGGAGGCACCGATGGCGCGCACCTTGCCGGCTTCGATCAGGCGACCGAACGCGGCCAGCGTGGCTTCCAGCGGTGTCGACTCATCATCCTCGTGGGCCTGGTACAGATCGATCACATCGGTCTGCAGGCGACGCAGCGAGTCTTCCACCGCCGCATTGATGTTGTCCGGGGTCAGCCCTGGGCGTTCGGCCCATTTGCCGACCTTGGTCGCCAGCACCACCTTCTCGCGCTTGCCGCTGCGGGCGAACCACCTGCCGATCAGCGTTTCCGATTCGCCGCCCACATTGCCGGGCACCCAGGCCGAGTACACGTCGGCGGTGTCGACCAGGTTGAAGCCGGCGTCGACGAAGGCATCGAGCAGGGCGAAGCTGGCCTTCTCGTCGGCGCTCCAGCCGAACACGTTGCCTCCGAAGGCGAGCGGACGTACATGCAGGCCGGAACGGCCCAGTTCACGGGTTGCCGTCATGGGCACGGTCTCCTTGGGGGAAGTGCTCCAGAATAGAACGCGTTGTGTTACCGCGCTGCGGCGCTGACCACAAAACAGTGTTCCGCGACGGGCGCGCGGCTAACGATTTGTGAACACCTGGCGCGCGGTGACTGCTAGTCTCGCCGCATCATTCCGCTGGAGTCGCCCCGATGATGCCTGCTTCGTCCCTGCGTGGTTGCCGCCTGTTGCTTGCTTCCGCCCTGCTTGCTGCCGTGCCCGCGTACGCTGCGCCGACCTTGGTGGCGCCGGCGCAGATCCAGGTATCGCCCGCCATCGACGCTGCGGTGAAGGCTTCGACCCGTGATCCGGCCAACGTCAAGCGTGATGGCTACCGTCATCCGGCACAGTCGCTGGCCTTCTTCTCGGTGGCACCGGAGAAGACCGTCATCGAAATCACTCCGGGCAATGGTTGGTATTCGGAAATTCTCGCGCCGCTGCTGCATGACAAGGGCCGGTACGTGGCAGCCGTGGTCGACCCGATGGCGGTGGCAGAAGGTCGTGGCCGCGACTACCAGCAGCGCAGCCGCGATGGCCTGGAAAAGAAGTTCGCCGGTGCGCCGGCACAGTTCGGCAAAGCAGTCGTGATCGCCTACGATCCGGCCAAGCCGGTGTTCGGACCGGCCAACTCGGCCGATGTGGTGCTGACCTTCCGCAACGTGCACAACTGGCGCAAGGCCGGCCAGGCGCAGGGCATGTTCCAGGGCTTCTTCAACGTGCTCAAGCCGGGCGGCGTGCTGGGCGTGGTGGAGCACCGCGCCAAGGCCGATGTGGCCGACGATGATGACACTGGTTATGTCGGCCAGCAGCAGGTGATCGCCTTGGCCGAGGCCGCCGGCTTCAGGTTGGATGCGCGCAGCGAGATCAATGCCAACCCGCGCGACACCAAGGATCATCCCAACGGCGTGTGGACCTTGCCGCCGACCAACCAGCATGACAAGGCCGACGCCGCGAAGTACCAGGCCATCGGCGAAAGCGATCGCATGACCCTGCGCTTCATCAAGCCCTGAGGCGAAGCCTCGCAGCCGCAAGCGGCAATGGACACACGTGTATCCGCCGGGCCTGGCCCGGCGCGACAGTCAAAGGAGTGAGCGGTTGAAGAAGATCCTGTACATCGTGATCGCAGTACTGGTGCTGGTACGCCTGTTCGACTTCACCTTCCATGGCGGCAATACCTATGACCTGCTGGGCGCGGTGGGGTTCGCGGTGCTGTTGATCGGCATCCTGCAGGATGAACGCGCGCGCCGTGCGAGCCCGCCATTGGCGTCCCAGCGGCGGCGGGCGGCGATCGCATCGGCCTGTGGCATTGCGCTGGTGCTTGTTTCGTTCCTGCTGAAGTGGAAAGTCTTCGGCTGAGGCGCCCGTGATCGCGATGGCAGCGCCGGGATGGGACAATGCCGCATCCACCGCCTGCCGTGCCTGCGATGCTGATTGCCTTCAACAAGCCGTTCAATGTGCTGTGCCAGTTCACCGATCGCAGCGTCCCGCCGCGCCCGACCCTGGCGGGGTTCGGCCTGCCGCCGCGTGTCTATGCGGCCGGCCGGCTGGATCATGACAGCGAAGGCCTGCTGCTGCTGACCGACAACGGTCCCTTGGCGCACAGGTTGACCGACCCGAAGCACAAGGCCGACAAGACCTACTGGGTGCAGGTGGAAGGCACGCCTGGCGAGGAACAGCTGCAGCGCCTGCGCAGCGGCGTGATCCTCAATGATGGGCCGACCCTGCCGGCGAAGGTCGAACGGCTCGATCCCGCGCCGGAGCTGTGGACGCGCGATCCGCCCGTGCGTTTCCGCAAGACCGTTGCCGATACCTGGCTGGCGATCACGATCCGCGAAGGGCGCAACCGCCAGGTACGGCGGATGACCGCCGCCGTGAACCTGCCCACCCTGCGCCTAGTGCGGGTGGCAATGGGTCCTTACCGGCTGGATGATCTGCGCCCCGGACAGTGGCGGCAGATCGGCTGAAACGAAACGGGCCGGAGATCACCCACAGGCGATCTCCGGCCCGGATGCAGCCGCCTGCCTCAGGCGTCGCTGCCGATATCGCTGTGCTCGTCGACCACGGTGTCGTTGCGGCGGTCGCGGGCACTGATGCGCTGCGCCTGGCCATCGACGACGTGACCATTGGCCGCCTTCTTCTTCTGCTGCTTGCGATACAGGGCATAGCCGAGCAGACCCACACCCACTGCCGCGGCGGCGATGGTCACTGCCGGATTGCGGCGGGCGAACTTGGTGGCAACCTTGCCACCGGTCTTCACTGCGCCCAGTGCCGCTCCCGTCTTGATCCAGTCGCTGGCCTGCGGGCCCAGATGGCGCAGGCTGCCGCCGGCACTCTTCAGGCCGTCGCCCGCGGTGTGGGCCAGGTCCAGGGCGCGCTCCAGGGCGCGGTCGGTAATCACGGTCAGTCTGCTCATGCGGGGGTCCTTTGCCTCGGGTCGAAGTCCAGTGTGGCGCGTTGCCCGTAAACGGTATGTCAGTCGGGCAGTCACACGGCGTGACTCTACGCGCTCCATTCAGGATCAGGCAGGATTGCTATGTTCCCCGTGGTTTGGCCCGGTGGGTGGCGGTGGCCGTCCACGGGTCGTCCGGCCAGGGATGGCGGGGATAGCGGCCCTTCATCTCTTTCTTCACCTCGGCATAGGTGTTTTCCCAGAAGTTGCGCAGGTCCTGGGTGACCTGCAGCGGACGACCGCCGGGTGACAGCAGGTGCAGGGTCAGTGGCACGCGCCCATCGGCGATGCGGGGAGTGTCTGCCAGTCCGAACAACTCCTGCAGCTTCACGGCCAGCACCGGTGGCAGCGGTTCGCCGGACTCGCTGTCCAGTGCATAGGTGATGGGCCGCTCCAGCCCGGAGGGCACAGTGATGCGGGTTGGCGCATGCCGCTCCACGAGCTGCCGCTGTGACCATGCCAGGGGCGACTTCAGCGCTTCTGCGAAGCTGGCTTCGTCCAGCGCATCGAGGCGGCTCTTGCCGGCAAACGCAGGCTGCAGCCACTGCGCGCGGGTGGCGAGCAGCGTGGCATTGCTGCAGTCGGGCAGCTCCAGCTCGGGCATCCAGCGACGCAGCGACTCCACCCGTGCCTGCCATTGGCGCAGGGCCTCGGTCCACGGCAGTGCCTGCAGGCCGAGCTCGGCAACAGCCTCGGTCAAGGCGCCGGCCGCGTGTTCCGGGTCGACCCGGCCCGCCGAGCGACTGTCCAGCACGATGCGATCGAAGCGGGTTTCGCGCAGTGCGGCCAGCGCACGCCGTTCGCCGTCCCAGCGCACCGTGTCGGCGGTGACGAAGCGCTGCGGGTAGATCCTGCGCAGATGATCCTCATCGACCGGCGCGGCGCGCAGCAGAAGCGCATCGCGGGCCTCGAAACGCAGTTCGCTGGCGACCAGCCACGGTTCGCCACGCAGATCGCTCAGTTCATGCAGGCGCGCGCTGCGCCCGTTGGCGAGCAGGTAGCGCAGCGGATCGCCCGGATGCTGGAAGCCGATACGATCGGGAAAAGCGTGCGCCAGCAGATCGCCCAGCGCGTGCGCTTCGATGCTGGCAGGGGGCGCCGCATCGCAGCGCAGCCGACGCCGCCACTGGCGCGCGGCGGCATCAATGGCAGCCAGTCCACCACGACTGGCATCGGCCGGCGCGCGGCCAGCACGGAACGCGGCCAGCGCGCGCCAGCGTGCCGCCAGTGCATCGCCGCCCTGGCGCAGGGGGTCGCGTGCTTCCAGCAGCGCCGCCAGATCGGCCGCCAGCGCCTGTGCGTGCGGGTCAGGGGCGGCGAGCAGCATCGCGGCCATGCGTGGATGGGTACCCAGCGCCAGCACGCGTCGGCCCAAGGCGGTGATCGCGCCCGACTCCGACAACGCGCCCAGGCGGTGCAGCAGCTCGCGCGCCGCACCCATCGGTCCGCTTGGGGGCGGATCGAGAAAGCGCAGGTCGCTGCTGCCCCACGCCGCCAGCTCCAGCGCCAGTCCTGCCAGTTCGACCTGGTCGATCTCGGCACGCCGCTGAGGCTCCAGCCGCTGCGACTGCGGCCACAGGCGCCAGGCCACGCCCTCGGCCACGCGGCCGGCACGACCGGCACGCTGGTCGGCCGAGGCCTGCGCAATGGCCACCACGTCCAGGCGGGTGAAGCCGCTGTTCGGGTCATAGCGGGGCTCGCGTGCCAGGCCGCTGTCGATCACCACGCGCACGCCGGGCAGGGTCACCGAGGATTCGGCCACGTTGGTGGCCAGCACCACGCGGCGGCGGCCCTCATCTGCGGGTTGCAGCACGCGCGCCTGCTGTTCCACCGGCAGTTCGCCATGCAGTGCCAGGACCTCGGTGTTGCCGCCGATCGATTCCTGCAGACCGGCCTGCACACGGGCGATCTCCCGCTGGCCAGGCAGGAACACCAGCACGTCGCCCGGGTGCTCGACCAGCGCCTGCTGCACTGCACGGCGGACCTGCAGTTCCAGTGATTCTTCGCGACGCGCCGGGAAGTGGCTGACGGTCACGGGGTAGCTGCGGCCCTCGCTGCTCAAGCGGGGTGCGTCGAGGAAGCGTGCCAGCCGCTCGCCATCCAGGGTCGCCGACATGACCACCAGCCGCAGGTCGTGGCGCAGCTGTGCCTGTACGTCCAGCGCCAGTGCCAATCCCAGGTCGCCGCTGAGGTGGCGCTCATGGAACTCGTCGAACAGGATCGCGCCCACCTGTTCCAGCAACGGGTCGTCCTGCAGCATGCGGGTCAGGATGCCTTCGGTCACCACCTCGATGCGGGTGCGCGCGGACACCCGGTTCTCGAAGCGGATGCGGTAGCCGACGGTATCGCCGACCTCCTCGCCGAGCTGCCTTGCCATGAACATCGCTGCGCTGCGCGCGGCCACCCGGCGCGGCTCCAGCAGGATGATCCTGCGGCCCTGCAGCCACGGTGCATCGAGCAGCGCCAGCGGTACCTGGGTGGTCTTGCCGGCGCCCGGTGGTGCCTCCAGCACGAGCCGTGGCTGTGCAGCCAGATGCTGCTGGATCTGCGGCAGCAGCGGAGAAATGGGGAAGTGCGGGGCGTTCATGCGCAAAGGATAAGGGGCCACGCTGGGCGCGGGTACAATGCGCAGGCACATTTCCTCCGCGATGACCATGCACCTGATCGATATCGGCGCCAATCTGACCCACGACTCCTTCGACCGCGACCGCGACGCCGTGCTGCAGCGTGCCCGCCAGGCCGGGGTGGTGCAGATGGTGGTCACGGGGGCCAGCCGCGAGCACTCTCCGCTGGCGCTGCAGCTGGCCCAGCAGCATCCGGGATTCCTGTATGCGACGGCCGGCGTACACCCGCATCATGCGGTGGAGTACACCGAAGAATGCGATGCGGAGATGCGCGCCCTGCATGCCCACCCGGAAGTGGTGGCGGTCGGCGAGTGCGGACTGGACTACTTCCGTGACTTCTCGCCGCGACCTGCCCAGCACCGTGCGTTCGAGCGCCAGCTGCAGCTGGCGGCGGAGAACGGCAAGCCGCTGTTCCTGCACCAGCGCGACGCGCACGCCGACTTCATGGCGCAGATGAAGAACTTCGAGGGTCGCCTCGGGCCGGCGGTGGTGCACTGCTTCACCGGTGAACGGGAGGAGTTGTTTGATTACCTCGACCAGGACTGGTACATCGGCATCACCGGCTGGCTCTGCGACGAGCGTCGCGGGGCGCACCTGCGCGAGCTGGTGAAGAGCATTCCAGCCGATCGCCTGATGATCGAGACCGATGCGCCGTACCTGCTGCCGCGCACGCTCAAGCCGATGCCGAAGGATCGCCGCAACGAACCGATGTTCCTTTCGCACATCGTCGAGGAGTTGGCCCATGATCGTGGCGAGGATGTCGTGCTGACCGCAGCCCATGCCACGGCGGCAGCCCGTGCCTTCTTCCGGCTGCCCGACGCCGACACGACACGTCAGCCGTGAATGCCCGGATCCGGTGACGCTCGGCCATGCCCGGCGAGCGAAGCGGCAAGATCCGTCAGCCCTTCCCGATACGTCGGAAACTGCGGCGCCCACCCCAGCGCTTCGCGCGTACCGCGGCTGTCGATGCGCTTGCTGCCTTCGTAGAAGCGGCGCAGGGCCGGGCTCAGCGCCGGGTCGTCCCACGCCATTGCCGGAGGCATCGCAAAGCCTCCCAGCTGCGCGGCGAAGGCCAGCACGTCCTGTGGCGGTGCCGGCTCATCGTCGCTGGGCAGGTACAGCGCCTGCAGGGTGGGTCGCCGCATCGCCGCGATGATCACCGCCACCAGGTCCTGTACATGCAGGCGGTTGAACAGCAGGCCCGGCTTCAGCACATGGCGGGCACGCCCCTGCGCGAGCTGCACCAGTGCATTGCGGCCGGGACCATACAGCCCGGGCAGCCGGAACACTGCCGAGGCGATGCCGCGCCGGCTGGCCAGTGCGCGCCATTGCGACTCCGCGCGCACGCGCTGCAGGCCCGCAGGCCCGGTGGCGTCGGCCACGCTGTCCGCATCGATCCAGCCGCCCTGACGGTCGCCGTACACCGACGTCGACGACAGATAGCCCACCCACTGCAATGCGGGACTGTCTTCCAGTGCCGTGCGCAGCATGCGCACTGCCGGGTCGCCGTCGGCATCGGGCGGTATGCTGCCCAGCACCGCATCGGCGCGCGCGATGTCATCCAGAAGCGCGGGTGCAGGTGCTGTTCCAGCGCAGAGTCGATGGCAGCGCAGGCCATCGACGGCTGCCGTGGCCGGATCGCGTACGGTGCCGGCGACCTGCACGCCCAGCGCTTCCAGGCGAGCCGCCAGTACGCGCCCGCTCCAGCCCATGCCCAGGATCAGCACCCGTCCGGGCAACGGACCGGCAGGCAGCGTCAGGCTCACGCCCGGCGCTGCGCCTGGTAGGCCTGCAGGCTGCTGTAGGCGACCTGCAGCAGCACGCCCTGCTGGCCGGCACTGCGTGCACGCGCCAGCATGTCACCGACGATGTGGCCGGCCTCCACCTGCTGCCCGGCCTCTAGGTCACGCAACATCGAGGCCTTCAATGCCGAGCCGGCCTGGGTCAACGTGCCGCGCGCAGTGTCCTGCGCTGCCGCCGGGACTGCCTCACCGGCCGCCTCCGCCACGGCCAGGCACTCGTCGTACAGGCCCTGCACGATGGCCGTGCCATCATCGGTCGCGACAATCGTGCCGATGTCCGCGCGCAACAGGCAGGTCGCCGCGGCAAGCGCGGTGAGGAAGGTGTACTTGATCCACTGCTCCTGGCCGATGCGTTCGCTGGCCAGGTGATCGAGGTTGGCCTGCGTGCAGGCGGCTGCGAAGGCACGCACGCGCGCCGAGAGCGCCCCACCGTCGCGTTCCCCGAAGGTGAGCTTGGCGGGTTTTCCCAGATGCACCACCGCACCGTCCGGTGCCTTGGTCGCACTGATGAAGCACAGCCCGCCCAGCACCGCCTCGCGGCCGAAGCGTGCATCCAGATCGTTGTAATGATGCAGCCCGTTGAGGATCGGCAGCACGGTGGTGCGAGGGCCCACCGCCGGCGCGATGGCCTCAATCGAGCTGTCCAGGTCGTAGGCCTTGCAGCTGAGGATGACGAGGTCGAAGGGCCTCTCCCGGGCCAGCGCGGGCAGCGCATCGGCTGTCACGTGCTGCACCGGGAAGGCGGCATCGCCGACCGGACTGCGGATCACCAGTCCATCGCGTGCAAGCTGCCCGGCGCGGGCAGGGCGGACCAGGAAGGTCACGTCCACACCGGCCTGGGCCAGGCGGCCGCCGAAGTAACCGCCGGTACCGCCGGCGCCGAGAATCAGGATGCGCATTGCACGTTCACCGTTGTCTGCGGAACCAATGTTGCGGGTGTGCCGGGGATCGCGACCCCGGCGATCGGCGCTCAGCTGCGCATGCCCACGCCGCGGCGCAGCAGCCACAGCGCCACCGCCGTCAGCACCACCACGAAGCCGATCATCAGCGCGTACGCGACCCACAGCGGCACGTCACTGCTGCCCAGCAGGCCGTAGCGGAACGCGTTGACCATGTAGAAGATCGGGTTCGCATGGGTCGCTGCTTCAGCCCAGGCCGGCAGCAGCTTCACCGAATAGAACACGCCGCCCAGATAGGTCAGCGGGGTCAGGATGAAGGTCGGAACGATCGCCACGTCGTCGAACTTCTTCGCGTACACGGCATTGATGAAGCCGGCCAGCGAGAAGATGGTGGCGCCCAGCAGCACCGTGGTCAGTGTCACCAGCGGGTGCGGGATGCGCACGGGGGTGAAGAACATCGCGATGATCAGCACGATCACGCCGACCATCAGGCCGCGCAGTACCGCACCGGCGACGTAACCCCACAGGATCACCCAGTTCGGCATCGGGCTCACCAGCAGCTCTTCCACGTGGCGGCCGAACTTGGCGCCGAAGAAGGACGAGCTGATGTTGCCGTAGCTGTTCTGGATCACGCTCATCATGACCAGCCCGGGCACGATGAACTGCATGTAGCTGTACCCGCCCATCTCGCCCACGCGCGAGCCGATCAGGCCGCCGAAGATGAGGAAGTACAGGGTCATGGTGATCGCCGGCGGCACCAGCGTCTGGCCCCAGATGCGCATGATCCGGGTCACTTCGCGGCGCACGATGGTCAGCAGCGCGACGCGGTTGCGCTGGCCATCGGTCAGCTCGGTGGTGCTCATGCGGATTTCTCCTGGTTGCCGGTGAGGCGCACGAACAGCTCCTCCAGTCGGTTGCTCTTGGTACGCATCGAGCGCACGCGGATGCCGGCTTCATTCAGCGCGGCGAACACGCGGTTCAGATCCATCGCCCGTGGCATGTCGATGTCCAGGGTGTGCGCGTCGGGCGCGCTGAGGGTTGCGCCCTCGATCGCCGGCAGCTGCACCGGCAGATCGCCATCGATGTCCAGCAGGAAGCCTTCCACGTCCAGCTTGGCCAGCAGCGCACGCATCGGCCCCTGCTCGACGATCCGGCCGTGGTTGATGATCGCCAGATGCCGGCACAGGTACTCGGCCTCCTCCAGGTAGTGGGTGGTGAGGATGATCGTCGTGCCAGCCGCATTGATCTCCTTCAGCACCCGCCACATGTCGCGGCGGATCTCGATGTCCACGCCCGCGGTCGGCTCATCCAGGATCAGCAGGCGGGGACGCGTCATCATCGCGCGGGCGATCATCAGCCGGCGCTTCATGCCGCCGGACAGGGTGCGGCTCATCACCTGCGCCTTCTCCCACAGATGGGCACGCTTGAGTTCCTCTTCCGCGCGCTGCTCCGCTTCCTCGCGCGGTACGCCATAGAAGCCGGCGTAGTTCACAAGAATGTCGAAGGGTTTTTCGAACAGGTTGAAGTTGATCTCCTGCGGCACCAGGCCGATCAGGCGCATGGTCGCGCTGCGGTTGCGCACCAGGTCGCTGCCGAACACCTCCACCTGGCCCTCGCTGAGGTTGACCAGGGAGCTGATGATGCCGATCAGGGTGGACTTGCCAGCCCCGTTGGGGCCCAGCAGGGCGAAGAAGTCGCCCGGGGCGACCTCCAGCGAGACCCCCTTCAGGGCCTGGGTTCCGTTGTCGTAGGTTTTGCGCAGGTCGCGCACGCGCAGGGCGGGCGCCGTATCGTTCAGGGATGCCAAGCTCGAAGCCTTCGCGCCTATGGGCTGGCGCTGGAGAGGGGCGGGGAAGGGCTATTATAGAAGACCCCGAGGGCTTGCCCCGGCTACACACTGTCCCGAAAAGTCGTGCCTGTTCAATTCCCCCTCAAGCTGGTCGGCCGCCGCATGCTGGCTCCGACCGTCGGCCACTACCAGTTCGTGCGCGACGATGGCCAGCCGCTGGATTTCCAGCCCGGCCAGTTCATCCAGGTCCATTTCAGCTACGCCGATGGCACCGAGACCAAGCGCAGCTATTCCCTGGCCACCCTGCATGATCACGCACTGGGGCCCGGCGAAGCCGTGGATATCGCGGTCAGTTTCGTGCCCGGCGGCGCCGCTACAGCGCTGTTCGAGGCGCTGGAAACCGGCGGCCAGATCAGCGCGTCCGGCCCGTACGGGCGGTTCTGCCTGAACCCCGGCGATCACAACGCGCGCTATCTGCTGATCGCCACCGGTACCGGCGTGACCCCCTATCGCTCGATGCTGCCACTGCTGGAAAGGGCCATGACCGAGCGCGACGTGCAGGTCGTCCTGCTGCAGGGTGCACGCAGCCCGGGCGAACTGCTGTACAGCGAAGATTTCTACAGTTTCGCCGAAAAACACGCGAACTTCCGCTATGTTCCGTGCCTGTCGCGGGAGTTGCCGGAACAGGCCCACGCCGACGTCCATCATGGCTACGTGCAGCAGGCCCTGGCTGGTTTCACGCCGGACCCGGCCACCGATATCGCCTACCTGTGCGGCAACCCGGACATGGTCGATGCCTGCGCCGAGCTGCTCAAGGCGGCCGGGCTGGGCAACCCGCAGATCCGCCGCGAGAAGTACGTCAGCAGCAAGTGAGTGCGCTGCGGAGAGGCGGCGCCAGCCACCTCCCGCAGACCGCGCCGGTCTCAGTACGGCACCCAGGCATCACGCCAGGCTGCGCCCACGCCCGGCCGGTACGCGTCGGCGTTGACGTTGCACCACGCGCCTTCAGGGAACGGGCGGCAGGCGTACAGCCGGCCATCGCTGCCCTTCACCACGGTCTGCCCGGGCACATAGCTGCCGATGCCTGCCGGGTACACGTAGTCGAAGTCGCCGCCCGGCGAAGGCGTGCCCGGATCGGGTACCCGGGTGTCCAGCTGGAAGCGGTTGCCTTCTTTCAGATAGACCCGGTTGCCGGTCGCCGACGCCGTCGGCGTGATCGTGCCGTTGGACAGTACGCCCACCCGAGCGTGCTGGCTGGCGCCATTGACCTTGCGGGCCAGCACCAGCGGCCACTGCGCGGCCGCCGTCTCGCCGCTGCCCAGTGTGGCCTCCACCCGCTCCACATCGTTGCCGCTGGCGTTGAACACGCGCAGCGCCAGGACGGTGCCGACCGGCAGATCGCCACGCGCGGTGAGCGGGCCGGCATCCTGCCACTGCGATGCCGGGGGAGTGCTCCCGCCCTCGAAACGCACATCCATGCAGGTGTAGAACGCTTCGGTCGAATCCGCGCGCTGCCACGTGTTGTAGATCACGTGCTGGCCCGTGCGCTGTGGCAGCGGGCACTGCAGCCTGTACGTGCCATCGGCGGACAGCGGGGTGTTGCCCAGTGTGCAGAACTCCTGCAGGTCCGCCCAGCGCAGAGGACTGCCCGGTGTCCAGCCTTCGCGGGTAACGAAGAATCGCCAGTCACGCGTGGCATGCGGTGCGGTGGCCTTGAACACGAAGGTGAACCTGCCGTTCGCATCGGGTTGGATCGGCGTGGTCTGCCAATCACTGCGGTTCAGATCCAGGCCGCGGAAGGTCGGGTTGTTGCCGCTGCACAGCGTGCCGTCGGGTACGACGGCCTGATGGTTGCCATTGGCGTTGGCCTGGTTGATGCCGTTCCAGTCGTAGAACGCCTGCGAGCCGGCGAGTGCTTTCGCGGCGGCGCAGGCCGGGTTGGTTGGATTCTCCGGATTGCCCTGGAAACAGGCGTAGACGCGACTGGCCGGCGTGGTCATGGTGCCGTGCGCGAATGCGCTGCTGGCCAGGCAGATCAGGCCGGCGGCTGCGAATGAGCTGGTCAGCACAACACGTGTGGATCGGAATGACATGGCGCATCCTTGTGGTCGTCGATGGGAACGGTGACCGCAGGCGTTGCGCTGCGCAGCGGACGGTCGGCGGCACCTCGGCGAGTATCGAGGTGCGCTGCATCGCGCGGTACCTTGGAAGTGCCGTTCCGTGACTGCCTGCGTGAAGCCTTTCCCACAGGCTTCACGCAGGCCTGAACGGATGCGCAGAAGGTCACGCGTCGTGCGTGGTGCCGATCACGCGACGCCGTGTGTCAGCGCGTCCTGATCCACCCGGTCCGCCTGGCACGAAAAACACCCGTAGCCTGCGTTGTGCAACTGCACGAAGGCCACCGCGGGATCGGCGAACAGCACATCGAGCTGTACCCCGACCTCGTTGCCGGGGCAGACCTGCCCGCTGATCATCAGTGCATCCTCGTCGTAGGCGCGCAGTGAGATCAGCCGTCGCTCGACGTAGGGCGGAACGACCCCGGCGGGCAGGACGCAGCGCGTAGCGCCGCGCTGCACGAAGATCGGACCGGACGCGCGATAGGGCGAGTGCGTGGCCAGGTGGGTATGGGGCAGCAGAAGCAGTTCGGCGCCACTTGGGGGGTCGGACAGGCTGACCCGGCACGGATGGCCGCCGCGATCCCCGGCCCAGCGTCGCAGGATGCCCTGCGCAGCCAGCGCGCGGTCGCTCTGTTCGAACAGGTGCTGGAAGGGGCGGTGATCGAGGCCGCTGAGGTACCACGCGTTCATGGGAATCTCCTGGGTTCGCCATGAGTCTGCGTGGCCGACGGCTGCGCTGCTCGCCATGATGCGACGCCGCATTCGATCCGGCCGACATGGGCCTGGCTTCCCAGTGACGATTGCCCATCGCCGCCAGCCTCCTGCCCGTGTAAGTTGGGTCACATCTTCCGCGGCAGCCCGTCGTGGTCGACAGGAACGTCTTCCAGGGGAAACGAGCACGATGCAAAGACACCACCTCGCACTGGCCGGCGCGCTGGCCAGCCTGCTGCTTGCCGGTTGCGGCGCAGCGCCTTCCGGCAGCGCCGATGCGGCGGCGGAAACGCCCGGCCGCCGCTACGGACAGATCGACTTCCAGCCCTGCACATTGACCACGATGGGCGCAAGCGCCAACGTCGAGGCACAGTGCGCCACCCTGCAGGTGGCCGAGGACAGGGCGCAGCCGCAAGGGCGGAAGATCAACCTCCGTATCGCCTGGCTGGAATCGGGCAACAGTGGCTCCGGCCAACCGGATCCGGTGTTCTTCCTCGCCGGCGGGCCCGGGCAGGCGGCCAGCGAGGTGGCGGTCATCGTCGATACCGCCCTGCGCCAGGTTCGCAAGCAACGCGACATCTTCCTGATCGACCAGCGCGGCACCGGTGGCTCCAACCCGCTCAGCTGCCTGGGCGCAGATGGCAAGGAACTGGCGTTCGACGAAGAGGCCCCCCCCAGCGAGGCGCTGCTGCGCGACTACGCCCAGCGCTGCGCAAGCTCTTTGCAGGGACGTGCCGATGCGCGGTTCTACACCACCCGCGACGCCGTTGCCGATCTGGATGCCGTGCGCCAGGCGCTGGGCGTGGATGCGCTGAACCTGGTGGGTGGTTCCTACGGAACCCGCGTGGCCCAGCGCTATGCCGCGGCCTATCCGCAGCACACCCGCAGCATCGTCATCGACGGCGTCGTTCCGAACGAGCTGGTGGTCGGGGGTGACTTCGCCAATACCTTCGAAGACGCGATCAATCTGCAGTCGGCCCAGTGCCGTAAGGACCCGGCGTGCAGCAAGCGCTTTCCGAGCGACACCAGCAGGCAGCTGCGCGGCGTGCTCGATACGCTGCGCGCCGCGCCGGTGACCGTTGACTACCGCGACCCCGGCACGAACGCGCCGCGGCGCGACGTGCTGACGCCGGACAGCGTGATGGGGCTGGCGTTCGCCTTCTCCTATGTTCCGCAGTACGCCTCGCTGTTGCCGCTGGTGCTGGACGAGGCTGCGCAGGGCCGCTACGCGCCGCTCGCCTCGCTGGCACGCGGTGCCAACCGCAGCATGGGTTTCCAGATCAACCGCGGCATGCAGTGGTCGGTGATCTGCAGCGAGGACGCTCCGCGCTACCACGCGCCAGCCGCCAATGCCGAGCGCCTGTTCGGCAACGAGGTGGCCAGCGCCTTCTTCGCGCCGTGTGCTGTCTGGCCGCACACCGCGGCCCCCGCCGCGGATGCCGCACCGCTGCGCAGTGAGGTGCCGGCGCTGCTGCTGTCCGGTGAACTGGACCCGGTCACGCCACCGCGCTACGCCGCACAGGTGCTCAAGGGGCTGCCGCAGGGGCGCGCACTGGTCGCGCGCGGCCAGGGCCACGGCACGCTTTCCGCCGGCTGCATGCCCCGCCTGCTGGGCCAGTTCATCGACAGCACCGATGCCAAGGCGCTGGATGCCAGCTGCCTGGATACGCTGAGCTACGTGCCGGCGTTCACCTCGTTCAACGGATGGGAACCATGATCGTCGCCGACAACCTGCACAAGGCCTTCGATACCCGCACCGGCCGCATCCAGGCAGTGGCCGATGTCGGCTTCCGCGCCGAGGACGGTCGCATCACCGGTCTGCTTGGCCCGAACGGTGCCGGCAAGACCACCACCATGCGCATGCTGTACACCCTGATGACGCCTGACCAGGGCAGCATCAGCGTCGATGGCATCGATGCCGCGCGCAATCCCGTGGAGGTGCGTCGCCACCTGGGCGTGCTGCCGGATGCGCGGGGCGTCTACAAGCGGTTGACCGCGCGCGAGAACATCGCCTATTTCGGCCGGCTGCACGGCCTGTCCGAAGCACGCATCCGCGAGCGCATCGACGTGCTGTCGCAGGCGCTGGACATGGGCGACATCCTCGACCGCCAGACCGATGGCTTCTCGCAGGGCCAGCGCACCAAGACCGCGATCGCGCGCGCACTCGTGCACGATCCGCGCAATGTGATTCTCGACGAGCCGACCAACGGCCTGGATGTGATGACCACCCGTGCACTGCGCCGGTTCCTGCTGGGACTTCGTGAGGAAGGGCGGTGCGTGATTCTGTCCAGCCACATCATGCAGGAGGTGGCTGCACTGTGCGACCACATCGTGATCATCGCCAAGGGCACGGTCATGGCTGCCGGCAGTGCCGATGAGCTGCGCGCGCAGTCCGGCGAAGCCAATCTGGAAGATGCGTTCGTGAAACTGATCGGCAGCGAAGAGGGCCTGCACGCATGAGCATGATGTCGACCCTGATGACGGTGATGCGCAAGGAGCTGCGTGATCTCTCCCGCGACCGCCGCACGCTGATGCTGACCCTGCTGTTCGGTCCGCTGCTGTACCCGGTGCTGCTGCTGGGCATGGGCAAGCTGGCCGAGAGCCGCGTGCGCACGCAGATCGAGCAACCGCTGCAGATTCCGACCATCGGCGCGGACAACGCACCGAACCTGGTCCGCTTCCTGGCCGCGCAGGGGCTCAACGCCAGTGCAGCACCCAAGGACCTGGCTGCGGCCATCCGCAACCAGGACATCGACGTCGCGCTGCGCATCAGCGATGACTTCGGCGAGGACTGGGCCGCGGGCAGGCCGGCGCTGGTGGAGGTGATCAAGGACAGCACCCGGCGTGCCGGCGAAGTGCCCAGCGCACGCCTGGAAGCGGCGCTGGCCACCTACAACGGTCAGGTGGGCGCACTGCGGCTGATGGCACGCGGCGTGGATGCCCAGGTCGCGCGTCCGCTGGACGTGGGCAGCCAGGATCTGGCCAGTGCCGAAGCGAAACGGGGCATGATCCTGTCGATGCTGCTGCCGGTGCTGTTGACCCTGACCTCGTTCATCGGCGGCGCCTATCTGGTGATGGACGCCACCGCTGGCGAACGCGAGCGGCAGTCACTCGAGCCCCTGCTGGCAACGCCCGGCTCTCGCAGCGCGATCGTCAGTGGCAAGATCGCCGCCGCCTGCGTGGTCGGCTTCGCGTCGCTGCTGTTGACCCTGGTGGCTTTCAAGGTCAGCGCGCAGATCGCCCCGGGCAACATCGGCCGCCAGTTCAACATGAATGTCGGGTCGATGCTGCAGATGCTGCTGGTGATGCTGCCGATGCTGCTGATCGGTACCTCGCTGCTGACCTTCCTGTCGGCGGCGGCCAAGAGCATGAAGGAAGCGCAGAGCCACATGACCTGGCTGATGCTGCTGCCGATGCTGCCCGGCTACGCGCTGGTCGCTTACCCGCTGAAGAGCGAGCTGTGGCAGTACGCAGTGCCGTTCCTGTCGCAGAACCAGATGCTGCTGAAGGTCATCCGCCACGAAGTGATCAGTCCCAGCGTCTGGGCGATCTATCTGGGCGCCAGTCTCGGTCTGGCCGCACTGCTGTGGTTTGCCGCCGTGCGCCGCTACCACAACGAACGCCTGGCGATTTCCGGCTGACCGCCAGTGGAAGCGCCGGGCCCTGCCCGGCGGATAGGGAACGAGGCCCGGTCATTCCGGGCCTCGCTGTTTTCAGGTTCGCCTTGCCTGCCAGGCGGCGAAGCGCCGGGCGATCACCGGGGCCAGTCGGTCAAAGTTCTCCCAGGTATCGGCGACGTGGTACAGATCCGGGACATCGGCTCCCAGGTGTTCCTCATAGTCTTCGAGATACTGGCTATCCTCGAGGTCGTAGTATGCGGCAGTGAACGTGTTGGCCTCATCACTGATCAGGTCATCGACGAATTTGCCATCGCTGTATTCCAGCAGGAACCGGCCGGGGGTCGTTCTGCGCTCCCGCAGTGCCTGCAGGTCCTCTTCTGAATCCTCGGCGAGCTCTTCATTTTCCATGCCCTGTAGCAGCAGCCATGCCAGGTACATGCCAATGTGAGTGGCTCCGGCCTCAGCCGGAAGATCTGCGGGGAAGTCACCGCCGGAATGCCAGCTGGCGTCGTCGTACTTCATCTGTGCCCATCCTGAAATCAGCATGCAGTCTGGGGCGCGAACGCAGGCAGAGGAAGTGCTGAATACGTCAGCCCTCTGCATACCGCGCAGGCGTCACCCCCATCTCGCGCTTGAACACGGCGATGAAGGCGCTGGGGGTGTCGTAGCCGAGCGACAGCGCCACGCTGATCACCGGTTCCCCGGCCAGCAGGCGCGGCAGGGCCAACAGGACGCGCAGGCGCTGGCGCCATTGGCTGAGTGTCATGCCGGTTTCGGCCCGCCAGTGGCGCGCAAGTGTGCGGCTGGACAGTCCCATGGCAAGGGACCAGGCCTCGACGCTGCGGGTGTCCTGTGGTGCACGCGCCAACGCCGCAGCGACGCGCCGCAGGCGCCGATCGCGTGGCTGCGGCAAGGCCAGCGGCAGCGGTGTGCTGGCGTCGATCTCATCGGCAATGACGCCGGCAAGACGCTCCTGCACCGCGTCGAGCGGTGCGGGCGCCCAGCGCAGCGCGCGATCCACGGCCGCCTGCAGCAGGGCGCCCGGTTGCACGATGCGTGGGCGTGCCGGGAGTCGCGTGCAGGTCGCTGCGTCGAGGTACAGGCTCCAGCCATTGAACGGGCCGATGCTGGCCAGCGCATGCGGCAGTCCGGGAGGAACCCACGCCATATGGCCGGCTGGCAGCAGCCAGTGCAGGTCGCCTGCCTCGATCCGCAGCAGGCCCTGTCGCGCCCCCAGCAGCTGCCCGCGGGCGTGCTGGTGCCGGGCGGTCCGGCGTGGACGGTCCAGGGCCAGTTGCGCGGTCAGCAGCACCGGCCCTCGGGCGGTGTCGACCAGGGGCGGGTCAATCAGGGCGGGGGATGTCTGATATGCCATATCAACTGGCAGTTATACGGCAGATCCGGCAGACAGGAGCGTCCACACTGCACTCCACCCGCCGAAAGGAGTTCCTCATGCAGCCTCAAGACATCCTCCCTGACCATCAGAACGACGTGGTGGCCAACGGCGTCACCGTGCGCAAGGGCAGCGTGGGCGCTTTCCTTGCCAGCGTCCGCGACTGGCAGGATCCCGCCGGCAGCCCTGCGTCCCGGGCAGCGGCGGAAGCCGACCTGCGCGCGCTGCTGCCGGGTCTGCATGCGTTGGGCCTGTTCCGCATCCTGAGGGCACGCGATCCGGCCCTGCAGCACCTGATCGACGGCGGGCGCTGATACGAACAAGGCCCGGACAGACCGGGCCTTGTCGTGATCGTTGGCGGGGATGTCCCGGCTCAGCCGCCCGGCGCGAACACCAGAGTGCGGCGGGTGGTGACCGGAGCGCTGACCGGCTCGAAACGCCAGCGCTTCACGGCGTTCATGGCTTCGCGGTCGAAGATGCGCGCGGGCGTCGCACGCAGCACGCGGGCGTTCACCACCGAGCCGTCGGTACCCACGGTGATCTCCACCAGTACCTCGCCGGACGTGCCAGCGCGCAGGGCGTCGGCCGGATAGCGGGGGGCCGGCGTACTGACCGGACGCAGGCTGGGCGCGGCGGCAGGTGCCTGGCGTGCGGCATTGGCCTGCTGCGCAGCGGCCTGTTGCTGCTTCTGCTCCGCTTCACGCCGTGCGGCGGCCTGGCGCTCGGCTTCCTCGCGCTCGCTGTCACGGCGGGCGGCATCCTGCTGTGCGGCGATCTGCCTGGCCGCATCGGCTTCCTTGGCACGCTGCTCGGCCAGGCGCTGCTGCTCGGCCTGTTGCCGGGTACGGTCCTCGGCGTCCTTCTTGGCCCGCTCCGCTTCCGACTCGGTGCGCTTGGCCGCGTTCTCCACACCCTTGGCCAGGCCGTCCTTCAGGCGTGGCAGGGCCGGTGCGGAGGCATCCACCTTCTCGATCAGGGCGACCAGGCGCTGCGCCTCGGTGAAGTCCTCGCGGCCCAGATGCTGCTCGGCCGCGATCAGGGTGTAGGGCAGCAGGTCGGTCAGCGCACTTTTCACCGCGGCATCGTCCGGCGTCTTGTCGCGCAGGGCCAGGTAGTACTCGATGGCGTTGTCGCCGGCCGGGGCGTACATGCGGTTCTCGCGCAGCGCCTGGCTGGCCGACTCGCGCAGCTGCTCGGTGCCCATCGACTGCACCTTGGCGGCCACTACCGGTGTCGCCGGCGCCGCAGCGGCAGGCGATCCTGCCGGGGCAGGGGCAGGCGTTTCTTCCTTGCCCGAGCAGGCGGCCAGGGTCAGTACCAGGGCAACCGGCAGCCACCGGCGCGCGGCGGTGATCGTTGTGACGTGCGACATCCTGCTCCCCTCTAAGAAGACGACGTTACGTAAATCATTGATATGCATGGCCGGGACCGTGGGTCCGAGCACGGCAGGGTGGCGTTTCCCGACGCCACCGCCGGCAACGGCGAGGAAGCAATCTAGCATCCCCGCCAGCGCTGCGTACAAGGGCGGCAGCGACGACCGGCGGTGGCGTCCGCGCCACCACCGGCCAGCGCCTCAATGCGCCTGTGCCTTGTCGTGGCTGTTGGACATCAGCTTGTCGGTCCAGGCGATGCCGATCGCCGAGAGGATGAACACGCAGTGGATGATGGTCTGCCAGAGCACGCCCTGCTCGGTGAAGGTCGAGCACCTGGCGGCACCGATGTTGGCAGCGGCGACGTTCATCAGTTCCGGCGCGCACAGCGGCAGGCCGCCCAGCGAACCGCTGGCGATGAAGGTCTTGAGCAGGTGGATCGAGGAAATGCCGATGATCGCCATCGCCAGCTTCACCTTCAGGACGCTGGCATTGACGTGGCTCAACCATTCCGGCTGGTCGGGATGGCCTTCCAGCCGCAGGCGCGAGACGAAGGTTTCATAACCGCCGACGATCACCATCACCAGCAGGTTGGAAATCATCACCACGTCGATCAGGCCCAGCACGATCAGCATGATCTGCTGTTCGCCCATCGAGGCCGAGTGGGAGATCAGGTGCCACAGTTCCTTGCCGAACAGGAACACGTAGACACCCTGGGCGACGATCAGGCCCAGGTACAACGGCAGCTGCAGCCAGCGCGAGGCGAAGATCAGCGAGGACAGCGGGGAGAGGGGGCGTTGGGGGGACATGCAGGACAGTGCGTTGCGGGGGAGGAGCGAGGTTACCGGCCCGCCATGACGGTGCCAAGCCAACTCCCGCACTAGACTTCAGGTTCCTTACCGCACCCGAGCCGCTGCCATGATCGATCTGTATTACTGGCCTACCCCGAACGGCCATAAAGTCACCCTGATGCTGGAGGAATGCGGGCTGGAGTACCGCATCCACCCGGTCAACATCGGATCGGGCGACCAGTTCAAGCCGGACTTCCTGGCGATCTCGCCCAACAACAAGATGCCGGCCATCGTCGATCATGCGCCGGCTGACGGCGGCGCGCCGCAGAGCGTGTTCGAATCCGGTGCGATCCTGCTGTACCTGGCCGAGAAGACCGGTCGCTTCCTGCCCACCGATGCGCGTGGCCGCATCGCCACGCTGGAATGGCTGTTCTGGCAGATGGCCGGGCTGGGCCCGATGAGCGGCCAGATGGGGCATTTCAATGTCTACGCACCGCAGAAGATTCCTTACGCCATCGAGCGCTACGACAGCGAGGTGCGGCGCCTGCATGGGGTGATGGACAAGCGGCTGGCCGGGCATGCCTTCCTGGCCGGCGAGGAGTACACCATCGCCGACATGGCCAGCTATCCGTGGGTCGGTGCCTACGACGCGCTGCCGGCAGATTTCGATGCCTTCCCGAACCTCAAGCGCTGGCATCAGGCCATCGCCGCGCGCCCGGCCACCCAGCGGGCGTATGCGCTGCGCCAGCAGGTCAATCCGAACGCCGGCAAGCCGCTCAGCGATGATGAGCGCAAGCATCTGTTCGGCCAGCGCTGAGGGTCCTGCGCAGGCCGCTGCGCTCGCCGGGCATGGCCCGGCGCTACCCGCCCGTCAACGGCCGATGTGCCGTGCCCGGTCCCTGCCATGGGCAGAAGGTCATGCTGCCTTCCAGCACGGGCTTGGTTAGGATGGGGGCTGATCGCCACCGCACATGCTGCGGTGGCGGACCTGCCGTTTGCCGGGATCCTCCATGCGCCACCTGTTCGCTTCGCTTGCCCTCATGCTCGCCACCAGTACTGCCGCCCACGCTGAAAAACTGACGCTGGAAGCCATCACCGGTCCATTGCCGCTGTCCGGGCCGACCCTGATGAAGCCCAAGGTCGCTCCGGACGGTTCGCAGGTCAGCTTCCTGCGCGGCAAGGACAGTGACCGCAACCAGCTGGATCTGTGGACCTACGACATCGCCAGCGGCCAGACCCGCCTGCTGGTCGACTCCAAGGTGGTGCTGCCGGGCACCGAGACCCTCAGCGACGAGGAGAAGGCCCGCCGCGAGCGCCAGCGCATCGCGGCGATGACCGGCATCGTCGATTACCAGTGGTCGCCGGACGCACAGCGCCTGTTGTTCCCGCTCGGCGGCGAGCTCTACCTGTACGACCTGAAGCAGCAGGGTCCGGCAGCAGTACGCCAGCTGACCCACGGCGAAGGCTTTGCCACCGACGCCAAGCTGTCGCCGAAAGGCGGCTTCGTCAGCTTCATCCGCGGCCGCAACCTGTGGGTGATCGATCTGGCCAATGGCAGCCAGCTGCAGCTGACCGGCGACGGCAGCGCCACCATCGGCAACGGTGTGGCCGAGTTCGTGGCCGACGAGGAAATGGACCGCCACACCGGCTACTGGTGGGCGCCGGATGATTCGGCCATCGCCTTCGCCCGCATCGACGAAGCACCGGTACCGGTACAGAAGCGCTACGAGGTCTATGCAGACCGCACCGATGTCATCGAACAGCGTTACCCGGCCGCCGGCGATGCCAATGTGCGCGTGCAGCTGGGCGTGATCGCGCCGGCCGCCGCGGCACAGCCGCGCTGGATCGACCTGGGCAAGGAACAGGACATCTACCTGGCGCGCGTGGATTGGCGTGATGCCCAGCACCTGACGTTCCAGCGCCAGTCGCGTGACCAGAGGCAGCTGGATCTGGTGGAAGTGGCATTGGACTCAAACCGTCAGCGCGTGCTTGCCCATGAAACCAGCCCCACCTGGGTGCCACTGCACAACAGCCTGCGCTTCCTGCAGGACGGCAGCATGCTGTGGTCGTCCGAGCGTACCGGCTTCCAGCATCTGTACCGCATCGACAGCACGGGCAAGGCCACCGCGCTGACCCACGGTGACTGGCCCGTGGATGAACTCCTGGCTGTGGATGAAGCGGCCGGCAAGGCCTATTTCCGCGCCGGCATCGAGACGTCGCGCGAGAGCCAGATCTACTCCGTCCCGCTGCAGGGCGGACAGGCGCCACAGCGGCTGTCCAAGGCGCCGGGCATGCACAGCGCCAGCTTCGCGCGCAACGCCAGTGTCTATGTCGACAGCTGGTCCAACAGCACCACACCGCCGCAGATCGAGCTGTACCGCGCCAACGGTGAGAAGATCGCGACGCTGGTGGACAATGATCTGGCCGATCCCAAGCATCCCTACGCGCGCTATCGCGATGCGCAGCGACCGGTCGAATTCGGCACCCTGACCGCTGCCGATGGCCGGACGCCGCTCAACTACAGCCTGATCAAGCCTGCCGGCTTCGATCCCTCCAAGCGCTATCCGGTGGCGGTGTACGTCTATGGCGGCCCGGCCAGCCAGACCGTCACCGACAGCTGGCCCGGACGTGGCGATCATCTGTTCAACCAGTACCTGGCGCAGCAGGGCTACGTGGTGTTCTCGCTCGACAACCGTGGCACCCCACGGCGTGGCCGTGAGTTCGGCGGCGCGCTCTATGGCAGGCAGGGCACGGTGGAGGTGACCGACCAGCTGCGCGGCGTGGCATGGCTGAAGCAGCAGCCCTGGGTCGACCCCGCGCGCATCGGCGTGCAGGGCTGGTCCAACGGCGGTTACATGACCCTGATGCTGCTGGCCAAGGCGTCCGACAGCTATGCCTGCGGCGTGGCCGGTGCACCGGTCACCGACTGGGGGCTGTACGACAGCCATTACACCGAACGCTACATGGATCTGCCGGCACGCAACGAGGCCGGTTATCGCGAAGCGCGCGTGCTGACCCACATCGACGGACTGCGCTCACCCCTGCTGCTGATCCACGGCATGGCCGATGACAACGTGCTGTTCACCAATTCGACCAGCCTGATGAGTGCGCTGCAGAAGCGCGGCCAGCCCTTCGAACTGATGACCTACCCGGGCGCCAAGCATGGCCTGTCCGGTGCCGATGCGCTGCACCGCTACCGTGTGGCGGAAGCGTTCCTGGGACGTTGCCTGAAACCCTGAGTCACAACCGGGAAGGAGCCCGCCGATGAACCACCTGCCACCCCCTGTTCCTGGCCATCCCGCCCATCCCCCCGGCTGGTGGCGCCGTCACTGGCGATGGGCGATGCCACTGACCGTGGTGGTGTTCCTGGGCGTACTGGGCGGTTCCGCGGCATGGAGTGTGATGCGCTGGGGCGAAGCCGCACGCGAGAGTCCGCCGATGCGTGAGGCGATGCGGCGCGCCGGATGCAGCATCGAGCTGGTGGAGGCCTTCGGCGAACCGCTGCGCGCCGGCTCGCTGCCATTGGGCAGCATGCAGACCGCGATCACCGGTGAGCGCGATGTGGGCCTGACCGTGTCGCTGGAAGGGACCCATGCGCATGGTCGCCTGTTCGTGCAGGGCATCCGCCGCGACGATGTCTGGGACTACCCGGTGATGTATGTGCTGGGTGCGGACAAACAGACCTTCGATCTGACCGCGCTGGACGATGAGGAGGCTGCGCAGGAGTGCGAACTGCAGGCCTGCCGCGAGCGCGGTGGCTGCCCGATGACGGCCGCGTTCTGACCGGCGCCATGACTTCCCACCGATTGTCGCCATCGCCATGAGCGCGTAGGGTGCGGGCAACCCTGTCCTGGAGTGCTTCATGAAGCCGATCGCGCTGGCCGTCGCCCTGGCCCTGACCGCTGCACCGCTGCTGTCCGCCCCCCCGGCCCTGGCCGCACCGGCCGCCAAGGCCACCACGCCTGCCAGCCCCGCCTGGGTCGCGCGCAGCAATGCGCTGGCGCAGATCCTGCTCGACGCGCAGGGACCGTTCCAGCCCGAGCAGACCGGCTTCTTCGGCGTGCCGGGCTATGACGACAAGGTGGCCGACCTCGGCCCGGACAATGGCGCGCGCTACCGCGCCGCGACAGCCAAGGCGCGCGACGAGCTGCAGACCCGGCTGGCTACGGAGAAGGATCCCAACGTCCGCCAGGACCTGCAGATCATGATCCACGCCGCCAACCAGAACATCGAGGGCAGCGAGCTCAACGACAAGTACCTGCTGCCGTGGACCGATGCGCCGCAGACGGTGTTCAGCGGCCTCAATCTTCTGCTGTCCGACCAGGTGCCGGCCGAGCGCCGGGCCAAGGCGCTTGATCGCCTCAAGGCGTACGCCGGGCTGACGCCGGGCGGCACCGCCTTCACCACGCTGGCGCGCCAGCGCTACGAAGAACGCCTGAAGGACAGCGCGCTGCTGCAGCCGACGAAGATCGAAGTGCAGCAGTCGCTGGACAACGTCGAGACCTACATCAGCGGCATCGAGTCGCTGCTGAAGAAGTACCAGATCAGCGGTGCCGATGAAGCGATGAGGGCCCTGGCGGGGCAGATGAAGGAGTACGCGGCCTGGACGCGCAAGGAGGTGCTGCCGAAGGCGCGTACCGACACGCGCCTGCCGGCGCCGCTCTACGCATACCAGCTCAAGCAGGTCGGCATCGACATCGACCCGAAGCTGCTGATGCAGCGTGCCCAGCTGGAGTTCATGGAAACCCGCTCGGCGATGCAGCAGCTGGCGCCGCTGGTGGTGAAGGAGAAGGGCCTGAAGGTCGCCGATCCCACCGATCCGGTCGCCGTGATCCGCGCACTGAAGGCCGACAAGATCGCCGACGACCAGCTCGAAGGCCACTATCGCAAGGTGATCGACGCCATCGATCCACTGATCCGCGAGCACGGCATTGTCGACGTGCCCAAGCGCGCCATGCAGATGCGCCTGGGTTCGGCTGCCGAGAGCGCCGCCAGCCCGGCACCGCATTTCCTGCCGGCACCGCTGGTGAACAACACCGGACAGCAGGGCACCTTCGTGCTGCCATTGGGCAACCCGGCGGCCGGTGCCGGCGCCCAGTACGACGACTTCAACTTCGGTGCGGCCACGTGGACCCTGAGCGCGCATGAGGGCCGTCCCGGCCATGAGCTGCAGTTCACCGCGATGGTCGAGCGGGGCGTCTCGCTGGCGCGCACCATGTTCGCGTTCAATTCGGTGAACGTGGAAGGCTGGGCGCTGTACGCCGAAGCGGAGATGGTGCCGTACGAGCCTCTGGACGGGCAGATGATCGCCCTGCAGTTCCGCCTGCTGCGCGCCGCGCGCGCGATGCTTGATCCGATGCTCAACCTCGGCCTGACCGACCGTGCAAACGGCCAACGGGTGCTGATCGAACAGGTCGGCCTGTCCAAGGCCATGGCCACCCAGGAGCTGGACCGCTACACCGTGCGCATGCCCGGTCAGGCGGGCAGCTACTTCTATGGCTACACCCGCATCCTGGAGCTGCGCATGCAGACCGAACTGGCACTGGGCGCGAAGTTCGACCGCCTGGCGTTCAACAACTTCCTGCTCGACCAGGGCCTGCTGCCGCCGGATCAGCTGGCCGACGCAGTGAACC